>DATMPC010000006.1 GCA_035567895.1 Terriglobales bacterium
GACTACCTGGAGCGCTACTACGACAAGTTCGGTGAAGGCGGCTTTCGGCTTCTCATGGATCACGGCGCCAACTTCACTGACTGTCGCTACGATTATGCGAACACGCGCACAGCTCCCGGTCACGCGACTCTTTTCTCCGGCGCGTACTCCGATGGACACGGCATCGCGGGCAATGAGTGGTGGGACCCCGTGTTGCGCAAAGTCGTTACTTCAGTCGAAGACGATCATTACGAAACACTGAAGCCTGGTGGATCGCAGGAGATAGGCACCTCTCCGCACAACTTAATGGCCGACACGATTGGCGACGAACTCAAGCTGGCGACAGCAGGCAAATCACGCGTCTTCGGTATTTCCATGAAGGATCGCGCGTCCATCTTCCCTGCCGGCTATTCCGGAAACGCCGGCTACTGGATCGATCGGATAGATGGGTTGTGGGTAAGCTCCAGCTACTACATGAAGGCATTGCCGCAATGGGTGGTGGACTTCGACGCGAGCGGTCCGGGCAAGAAATATCTCAACCAGGAGTGGAAGGGACCCGATGGCACTGTGCTCGACAACACAGCGCCTGCAACCAACAGCACCGGACAACCCCTCGGATTCTACGACTTGGTCGGCAAGACGCCATTCGCAAACGACTACGAACTCGATTTCGTAAAGGAACTGATCAAACAGGAGAAGCTGGGCAGCGGTCCGACCACTGATCTCTTATCTATCAGTCTTTCCGCGAACGACATCCTAGGCCACAAGGTTGGACCGAACGATCCCAAAATGGCAGCGATGGCGCTAGCGCTCGACCGGCAGCTTGCCGAGTTCTTTGGTTTTCTAAAGCAGCAGGTTGGACTGGACAACGTATGGATCGCGCTCTCAGCCGATCACGGCATCGCGCCGCTGGTCGATGACGCGCAGGCCATGCGCATTCCCGGCGGATATCTCGATGAATCGAGCATGGCGCAGCAAATCAATCAGCGGCTGACGGCTCGCTTCCCGCAGGTCACCGGCGGACCGCGCTGCTTGCGCCCGGAGGATGCCAAGCGCACCAATCGTGAAGGCACGCCGGATTTCGTCGCGTGGATGACATGGCCGATCGCGTATTTATGCAAAGACGACTTCGATGTCGCGAAGGTCGGTGAGGCTGAGGCTGAACAATTAGTCGGCGATACCTTCAAACAGGTAGCGTTCCTGCGCGCCGTCTACACGCGCACACAACTCACGCGAGGCACGCTGCCGGCTACTCCTTACAGCGAGCAGTACCTGCACAGCATCAGTGCGTACGGGGGGTGGTACGTCGTAGGGCAGCCGGCGCCATTCTTCATCGGCAGCCCTTCCGGCACAGACCACTCGACTCCCTATAACTACGATGCTCACGTGCCGCTGGCCTTTTATGGTGCACCGTTTAAGCCCGGCACCTATCGTGGGCATTCAGAACCAGTTGATATGGTCGCGACTTTCAGCGCACTGCTCGGGATTGAACGTCCGACGCATTCAATTGGGCGAGTCTTGACCGAGGCCCTGACGACATCCCGGTGACAGAAGCAAGAGCAACAGCAAAAGCTCACGCGGATTCACTCCGATTTTGCGGATGAACGCGGATTTTGCGGATTTGCGCGAACATCTCGGCCTACAAGCAATCGGATATTTGGCGTCTTACTTCACCCGATGGCCCGATCACCCGATTCGACTTCCGCCCTTTCTGTCTCCGTGGTTAAATCGTTTCTAGAATGAGCTCCCCTGCATTACCGCGCAGCGGCCCCGATCTCAGCATTAGTTTCTGCGGCCTGACTTTCAAAAACCCAATCATCGCCGCGAGCGGGACCTTCGGATACGGCGTAGAGTTCGAAGACATCGTCGCACTCGACAAGCTCGGCGGCTTTGTCGTTAAGGGACTCTCACTTGAGCCGATGGCCGGCAATCCTCCGCCACGCATGTTCGAGACAGCCGCAGGCATGCTCAACGCAATTGGGCTGCAGAACATTGGCGCCGAAGCTTTCCTGCGCGAGAAGCTTCCCATTCTGGCACGCAAAAAGAACCTGATCGTTATCGCTAACGTCTTCGGCTATGCGCGAGAGGACTACGAAGCCGTAATCCGCATCCTGAATGAAGGCGAAAACATCTCAGCTTACGAACTGAACGTATCCTGTCCTAACACAAAGCAGGGCGGCATTAGTTTCGGCAGTGACGTACATGCATTGGAAGAAGTAGTATCCGCCTGTAAGCGGCTCTCGCGGCGTCCCCTGATCGTGAAACTGTCACCTAACGTGACCAGCATCCCTCTGATGGCCAAGGTGGCCGAAGAGGCCGGGGCGGACGCAATTTCGTTGATCAATACTTTCGTTGCGCTCGCGATCGATCCTGAAACCCGCAAGCCGCGTATCTCGAATATTACTGCCGGCCTCTCGGGTCCCGCGATCAAGCCGATCGCTCTGCGCATGGTGTATGAGGCCTCCCGCGCGGTGAACATCCCGGTCATCGGCATGGGTGGAATCGCGACCGGCAGTGACGTCGTAGAGTTTTTGCTCGCAGGCGCAGCCGCAGTTCAGGTTGGCACTGCAAGCTACTTCGATCCCTGCGCGACCGAACACATCATCGATCAGCTCTATCGCTGGTGCATCGAGCATCGCGTGAGAGATGTGAAGGAGCTGATCGGCGGACTGAAAGTTGAAGGGTGAGAAAGAATCGGGTGATCGGGTGAAGTAAGAGACAAGAGGCTCGCCCTTCCGATCCCCTCCCTTTGGTCGAGGGACGACAGTCTTGGAAGTAGGACAACCGTGCAGGCCTTTTGGTCTTACTTCACCCGATGACCCGATCACCCGATGGCCCGATCAAACGAGAGCGCGGCAGTCTGCTTTGTTATAATCAGTTGGTTCCGAGCGGGAGTAACTCAGCGGTAGAGTGCGACCTTGCCAAGGTCGAAGTCGCGGGTTCAAATCCCGTCTCCCGCTCCAACTTGCTGAAGCTGTTTAAGTTAACCCTCGCTGTGGGCGAGGGTTTTCGGTGTTAGGCAAGCCGTCTTAGAGAGGGCGCGGTACCCAAGTGGTAAGGGAGAGGTCTGCAAAACCTTTATGCGTCGGTTCGATTCCGACCCGCGCCTCCATTCTTTCTTTTCCTCCGGCTGGCTTCAGCGGTACTCCGCTGTCTAAATCGATCATTCCGGCAAGATGACTGCTTTCTCCCTCGGGATCGCATCGTAAGCAGCTCTGTCGATGCTCAGGTGCGCCATCACGAGTTCCGGAGGAGTGTGCGCCAGCCACTCGGAAAGCGAGAGATCCTGATATCGGCTCGCCTTGAACATTTCCAGAAATCGAAGGTCTGTGTTGCCGGTGTTCTCGATGTAATGCGGTAACGTGTGTTGCACATAACCCACGTCGCCGGCTTCAAAATTCATCGTGCGAGCGCGGTGGCCGGTGGAAAGCACGGTCATCCTGCCCGTGCCGCTGATGAAATATTGCCATTCGTCGGCGTTCTGGTGCCAGTGCAGTTCCCGCATGCCCCCAGGATGGATCGTCACGATTGCCGCGGCGATCGTTGTTGATACCTTGAACGTGTTCGAGTCAACAATGAGAACCTCGCCACCTTTTGTTTTCTTCGCGGGCGCAAGTTGGCTGGTTCGAAACGAGAAATCGTGGGGCGATGGACCAAGCTTTCCTGCAGCAAGCTTTTGATCGTCTCCGAGCGAGCCGGGCATTGGAGCCTGGAAGATGAAGAGTTCGCCGTTGAACATCTGATCGACAGATTGCTTGGAGATTCCAAAATTCTTTAGCAGGACCTCCTTCGGCGTATGCGTCACGATGTCAGACAGCAGCACCGTCGCGTACTCGGAGAAGTCGCCGTCGTCGAATACCAGCAAAAATTCTGCGCCATCAGGGCCGAGTCCCTGGATGGAGTGGGGAATGCCGGTCGGAAAGTACCAGAGATCGCCCTGCTCCGTGTCCCGGACAAAACTTCGGCCTTCGTTATCGATGGCGGTGATTCTTGCGGAGCCGTAAAGCATGATGGCCCACTCAGCGGCGGTGTGCCAATGCAGCTCACGAACGCCGCCAGCCGTGAGTCTCATGTTCACTCCGGCCATGGATTTGGAAACAGGCAGCTCTCGGACTGTGACCTCGCGCGACCATCCACCTTCGAAGACGCGCCGGTTGGAGAGCGAGAACGGATACTTAAAAGTGGGCACACCACCGGCGTCAGTCAAGGGCGGGACACTTACATCCCGATTGGCGGCATCAAGAGCTTTGTTTGTCGGACCGGGATCGCTCACGCGCGTCGTTCTGCCGGTCTTTACTTCTCCTGACGATGACTGCGCTGCCGCAACATCGTTTATGGCCAGAATTCCCGCAACGCCTGCCACTGCGGCCGAGCCGAGTTCGAGAAAACCACGGCGCGAAATCTCGTTGTTATCGTTCTTGTCGTCCATCCCTGTGACCCCTCGCTGACCGTCTGAATTTTCCGCGCTGAGTTTACCGCAATCGCGGCACACGCAGATTATGGAGTGTCACGTAGTGTATAGGCGGAGTACTGAGACGAAAGCTCAGTCTGGCAATTTGGTCCCGAAGTATTGTTCCCGATGAGCAAAGCGTTAGGACCAGGAGAGGCGAACACGAAGGCCGCGAAGGCAAGACAAAAGGTCACGGAGGGCCATGGCTCTTTTCTGCGTGACCTTCGCCGTTAACTTCGTGACCTTCGTGTTCGCTCTTTCCGCAGGCATATGGAGCATCCATGCCAGCTTGCGGAACACCAAACCCCGAAGAAATGTTCCCTTTTGCCCGGCTGCTCAACGCGGCTGAGGTGGCTGGGGCAGCTTTTCGATGAGGCTTTCGTCCTTCTTCTGATAATGCTGCTCTACCTTGGCGAATTCCCTCCGTGAATCTTCGGTTTTCCCCAAGGTCTGGTAAATGCGCGCCAGCCGATAGTGCGCGTCAGGTTCGGCCGGATCGAGGTCCCGGGCGTGCTGAAGTGCGTCGATGGCATCGGCATAGTTTTTCTGACGCGTGTAGATTGTGCCCAGATCCATGTATGCCATCCGCAGATCAGGTTTTAACTGAAGTGCCTTCTTAAGCAGAGGAACGGCTCCGTCCGGATTCGTCCTCTTCATTTCTATATCGCCGAGATAGCCGATCGCCTGCGCGTTAGCCGGATCGTTGGCGAGTTCATTCTCGAACTCCTGCTTTGCCTCATCGAAGCGATTCGACTTCCAATACAGGAAGCCGAGTCCGAAATGAACATTAGGCTCTCGTGGAGCAACTCGCGCTGCCTGCTTGAATTCGGTGATCGCGTCCAGCGTTCGATCCGAACTATCCAAAGCTCCGCCAAGCAGCATGTGAATGGCTGCCGAGTCAGGATTCTGTTGGAGGATGTGACGGAATGTATCGATCGCGCAGGGATAGTTCTTCACGAACAAACAACTCTGAGCCAGCATCTGTTGCAGCTCGAGATTCGCTGGATCGGCCTTCGTTGCAAGTTCCAGTTGTTTAGCGGCCGCGTCGAACTGCCTGGCTCCGTAATAGCTCATACCAAGCAGAGTTCTCGCCTGCATGTTTTTCGGATCTGCTGCCAGCGCAGCGCGAAATGGGGCGATCGCTGCCTGGAACTTGCCCAGCTTGAAGAGAGCTAAGCCAAGATTGAGTTGAATCCCATTCAGCTTTGGATCTAGCGCGAGAGCCTGTCGATAGGCAACGACCGCTTCCTCGTATTCTTGCTGTTTGGATAGCACGACGCCCAGGCTCGCGAAGGCCGCAGCGTCACGGGGATTCTGTGCTGTGACGGCGCGCCACGCCTTGGTTGCGTCCGCAAGCCTTCCCTGGCGCTCGAGAGCCGTTGCGTCAGAAGGCATCGTCTGTGCCTGGGCAGGAGCAAGCCACAGAAGAGCGATCAGAGATATCGACACCCGGAGCTTCATTGAATGTCTGCAGACGTCAGTCGAACGGCGAGCAGCGTTTCACAACGATGTCTCATTCTCTTTGAGACTGTCATCCCTCGGCCGCCGCGGAGAAGTAAGTATGCCGTCGAAGCAAATGCGGCCCGGGGGATCTGCTGTTCTTCTCTGTCACGATGAGGCACAACAGATCCCGGCGCCGCAACAGCCAAATTCTCGGTGCATCATACAAGGTTGCGACGGCGCGAGGGATGACAGTCTAAAAACCTGGCTATACCGATCAGATCATCGACGTTCCTGATCGCAGAAACAGAGCACCAAGAAAAAACCCGCCTGGCTCCCACCAGGCGGGCGTGCGAGAGGGTTCCCATACAACCAAGGCTAAAAGATCACCTTCGCTCCGAGCTGCAGAGTTCGAGCATCGTTGGCGCTGGTGATCTTACCAACGTCAGTACCGCCGATCGCGCTGTTGATACCTCCACCATTTACGTCTCCGCGGAACTGCGTGTGGTTCCAAATGTTGTAGGCCTCGAAACGGAGTTCGGTGTGTAGACGCTCGGTGAAGGCGATGTTCTTGAAGAGCGCCATGTTCCAGTTGTCTCGCCCGGGACCGCGTAACGCGTTCTTGCGCATGTTGCCGAAGATCGCGGTTGTGCTGCCCGGTATGAGATTGATGGCAAAGGCTGAGGGATCAAACCATTGAATCGTGTTGTTTCCACTACTCAAGGTTGTCGCTGTGTGGGGATAGCTGATCGCTCCAACCTGATTTGGCCGCACGGAGCAGTTCTGAACCGTTTGGCACACATTGTTACCGGAGACGCCAAGGTTGATCGGCGCGCCCGTTTCCATCGTCACGATTCCTGACAACTCCCATCCTCCGACGGTGTTCTTCAGCAAATTGTTGGAACTGGAGCGGAAGAATGGAACGTTGTAGATGAAGTTGACGAATGCAACATGGGTACGGTCGAAGATCGACGGACCCCAATCGTTTTTCCATCCGAGATACGGATTCGACGTGTTGTTGAGATCAAAACCATCGCCGCCGGTGCCGGTTGTGGGATCCAGAGCGCGAGACCACGTGTACGCTCCCTGCAGTGAGAGGTCACGTATCTTCGATCGCAACTCAACTTGAAGCGAGTTATAGTTCGAGTTCGCTCCATTTTGGTCTACATTGATGCTGCGGTATCCCAAAAAGGGAACGGCCTTGTTGTACTGCGCGGCTGCCGTTGAATTGGTGATGAAGGTCGGCAGCAGGCTTGCATTGGGCAAATTGAGTTCCTGCCGGAAGCTCAAATACCGGTTTTGGTTTCCTACATACGATGTGGACAATACAGTTTGCCGGCCAAGCTGGTGTTGAATGCCAAGACTGTACTGATAGCTGGTTGGATTCTTGTAGTGTTTGGCGTCGAGCTCCTGAATGCTGTTAACCGTAACCGGAAGAGTCGCGCTGCTGATTGTTGCGTTGGTTTGATCAACCCCGACGTGGGGATCGGAGAGAGAAACGTTGCTTATCGAAGCTGATCCACCGAACAGGTTATTCCCGCCAGCCTGGTACATATCGTTGCCCTGGATGCGCTCGAACATGATGCCGAGTCCTCCACGAAGCACCGTCGTTCCACGTCCCGTCAGATCGTAGGCGAAGCCCAACCGAGGACCGAAGTTGTTCCAATGATTGTCCACCAGGGCGTTGGTTACCCCAGGAGTCTGGCCGGGCACGCCAAGACCATTTGCATATTGCAAGAGCCCATTGAGTGCAGGGTTGGGACCGGTGGCCAACGCTGGGCTCGCAGCTGTGCAGGAGGAATTCGGAATACCAGCTCCAGCGCAGATCGCCGTACCGTTGGTATTTGCGAACAGCGGAGCATTCGCCGGGTTGTACAGAGCCGGATAGAAGTTCGACATCTGTCCGTTGATTTCTGCCGTGTGCGGCATTCCGTCCCAGCGCAGGCCGAGGTTCAGCGTCAGACGCCTGGTGGCATGCCAGTTGTCCTGCACGTATCCAAACCAGGAAACGCTGTTCCAGTTTCGGTCGTCTTTGAGAGCAGCTTCGCTGTAGCCGCTGGAGAGACCGAGCAGGAAGTCGGCAAAATCATAGCCAGTGAAATTCCCGTTGAATCCGAAGTTTCCCTGCGTGGTGGTCTGCAATGGTTGCAGCTTCCGGAAGTTTAGCCAGCCGGCGCCAAACTTGAACTGATGTGCGCCGCGTGTCCAAGAGAGATCATCGCGAATCTGATAGCTGTCGGCAACGTTGCTCCAGGGCCACCAGTTCGCATCGTAACGCGACCCAGTCTTTCCACCCGCGTTCAGATTGATGATTGGAGTAACGTCTGTCGGGCTGCCGAAGAGCTTGTGCTGGGAGAAACCTGTATCTGTGAGCTTGTATTTGCCGGCGGGAAGGATGTTGATCCGGTTTCCGCCGTAGTTAAACGCCACTTCGTTGAGCAATGTTGGACCGATGATGTGCGTAGCATGAACAACCCCGCTGTACGACGGATTGCCAAACGTATCGAAAACGGTCGGCAAGTTAGCGCCGCCACTCCAGCGCGTGGGAATGTCGGTCTGCAGAATCTGCTCTGCGATGAAGTGGCCGAAGACAGAAAACTTCTCGTTGAAGGTATGGTCAACCCGGACCAGTTCCTCTTTCACGTTTGTGGGTGAATCGGCGCCGCCAATGAATGTGCGTCCCGAAGTGGGAGCTGGGAATATTCCGGCCTTAAGTAACGCCTGCGCGTTGGGATCGAGCAGAGATGCGGGGATCGTATTGTTAGGGAAGGGCTGACCCGAACTGAGACCGGCAGCGGTGAACTTCGCTTGCTGCGAGGAAGAGAGCGTGGAGAAGTTGGGTACGTGCAGCGTGGTCTGGCCGGTGTTGAGAACGCCGCCAAAGTTGAGGGCGTCGTTCATATTACCGCCATAGGTGCTGGTAAATGGCACATTCGTCCGCAGGGCGCCGCCCTGAATCAGATCGCGCCACTCCATGTTGTAAAAGAAAAACGTCTTGGGCTCAGAGCCGCTCTTGAATTTGACTGGACCACCAACGTTGAAGCCGTAAGTGTTAAACCGCAGCTTCGGCATCTTGTTTTCTGAGCCGTTCGCGTTGAATCTTGGAGTAAAGAAATTTCGAGCGTTGAAGGCATCGTTGCGCCCGAACCACCAGGCTGCGGCATGCAGCGTCCTGGTGCCGGACTTGAGCGCCGAAGTCACGGTTGCCGAAGATGACAGCCCGTATTCCGCGCTGTAGTTGGAGGTCAACTGCCGAAACTCGGCAATAGCATCGATGGAAGGCATCACAATCGCGCCTGAACCGCCTCTATCTGCAGCTTCGGCGCCATCGATCATGTACAAGTTGTGGGCTACGCGTTGACCGTTAAAGGCTACGTTCTGGTCGCCGCCCATTGGAGTCGGAACTTGGAAGTCCCCTTGCAGGCTGCTCGCTCCTGGAGTCAGGTTGACGATGGAGTACAGGCTGCGACCGTTAGTCTCGAGCTGCGTGATCTGCTCGCCGGTAATGATGCTGCTGACCTCGCCGTTCTCAGTCTTGACGACAATGGGAGCAGCTTCGACCGTGATCGACGTCTGGGTTGCGCCGACCTTGAGAGTGAAGTCGACGCGTCGACGGTCGGCTACGTTCAGCACGACTCCGGTCGTGTCTGCCAGGCTGAAGCCGGAGGCCTGGACTTTTACGTCATAGTTCCCGATCGGCAGTGCGCTCGCAACGTATTGACCAGCATCATTGCTCGTCAGTTTACGGGACTGCCCCGTTGCCATGTTGGTAATAGTGATCGCGGCATTCGGGACTACCGCTCCCGAACTGTCAGTGACTGTGCCTACGAGTGTGGCGTCTTGCGCAAAGGCCTGCACGGCAGACATTCCCAAAACCAAACTGAGTATCAGGAGAAAGTGTTTGCGGCGCGGCTTCGCGGCCTGAATAAGACTCTCGGCATACGTGGACGAAAGCTTCATTGCCAGCCTCCAAAAGGAGATTTTTGCTGCTCACGAATTTGACTAAAACCTTATAGATCTAAATCTAAATCGATTTAGATTTTTTCTCGGCCCGAAACTCTGCCACGAGCAGGCAGGGGTTGTCAAACCATTTTTGGGGCGGGATTTGAATTACCAACGAGGGAAGGAGAGGAGATTATCAGGACCGCGCGGTTTTACGCCCTCGCGAGTTGCCTGGAGTCATTTCAGTGCTGGCAAGAGCGCGCGTAGATTCACGAACTACAAGCATGGGTTCAACCAGGATCTCGGCAGGCTTTTCCTCGGGATGCTCGATTCTCTTGATCAGCGTGTTTGCCGCCAGCTCACCCATACGAATCAGCGGTTGGCGAATGGTCGTCAATCGAGGCACGTTGAAGGCAGCCTGGTCGATGTCATCGAAGCCGATCACCGAGACGTCTTTCGGCACTTTGAGGCCGGCATCGCGAAATGCGCGAATCGCTCCGATGGCAGAACCGTCATTGAAGGCGACAAGAGCAGTGAAATCGCGCGAAGCCTTCAACAGCTCTTTTGCCGCGTGATAGCCCAGGTCGGCCATGGTGGTGTCGTTACATTCGGGATACTTGCCTAACCCGCGCGTCAACCTGGGAGAAATCCGAATACGTAGGTCAGCCGCCGCTTTCTGCACGCTCTCCCATCGATCTTCGGTATCGCCATTGCCCTCGGGACCGCGGAAGAACGCGATTTTGCGATGTCCCAGGGTACGCAAATGCTTGAGCGCCAACCGCGCGGCACGGGCATTGTCGATGACGATGCTGCTCACGTCTGAGGCTTCGGTGATGTCAGAGACAGCAACCACGGGTACCGGCAGATTGCGTCCCAGCGGAGTGTTGATGAAGATCATGCCTTCAACTCCGCGGTCCAAAAGCGTGTCCGGCGACTTCTCGATCAGCTCGGGAGCACCTCGGTGGCTTACTACGAAATAGAAGTAGCCCTGCTGGGCAAGCCGCTTCTCAATTCCGCTGATCAGCGATGAAGAAAACTCATCGCCGATATCCGGGACGAGGACCGCGACGCAATAAGTCCGCTTACCATGCAGGTAGCGCGCAAAGACGTTCGGCCGGTAATTGAATTGCCGCACGGCCTCCCAGATTCTTTTCTTCGTCTTTTCCGCAATGGTAGCAGCCAGTGGGGAGTCGCTGATAACCACGGAAATCGTAGTGGGCGAAAGCTCCAGATGTTGCGCGAGATGCTTCAGCGTGACCCGGTCGCCGTTCCCATTCCGGGATGAATTATGGTTTTTCCCCGCCATTGTCCCTGATTTCCGCCTGCGAGCTTAGCACGAATCGTACCAGTAGCCTGACACGCGAGACGTGATCAAGGCAAGCAGAGAGCGGCGAATGATGGGCTTTTTATGGTGCAGCCCAGCCCATCGAAAGCTTGGCGATCGTTACTGCCTCCACAAAAGCGGCTCACCTGGCTCAACGCATCATCCCAAACAGAATCAATCCAAGTCCGGCGAGAGTGCTAATAAAGGACGAGAGCCAGAACACTGACAATGTCGTCAGTAGTGTTACTGAGCAGAGTACGAGACTGACCTCCAGCATGACTTCGGCAACGTCAAAGTATGTGGCGCGGTGGGCTGCAGACTCCGTCTCCGCTTCGAGGTGTTCAGCTTTTTGCCGGATCCTTTCTGCGTCTTCCGATTCCTTCTTGCCGGTTCCCGCCAGTTGACTCGCCAGATCTTTGCCCGATGCTGTCAGCATCGCCAGCCTGGAATCGGCTTCGTACATATGTGAGCGCGAGTTTTTTGCCTGGTAGTATCCCCACTGATCGGCTGCGCGAGTTTGCAAGACCACCTCTTCGGTGTGCATTCTGTGGGCAAGCATCGTCGCCAGGGCAAGAAAGACCGCAACCACGGCCATGGTTACGCCAATGCGCTTCTCACCCTGAACCTCAGCGCGTTCTTCTGCTTCCTTAAGCTCACTGGGCTCCATTCAACTCTCCTCTACGTTCCGCTTTCGTGACATCACCAACATTACGTCCGTTGGGCACGAGGCTAGCTTCCGCCTAGGACCAACGGCAAGCCATTCTTTTGATTGCCGACGATTACAATCTTTGAGTTCGGTGATGCTGCGACCTTTTCCGTCGCTTCGATTCCTTTCCACTCCAGCAGTCCCGGCGTGATGCCTTGCGCCACGATCGTCTGGAAGTCCTTAATGCCTTGGGCCTCGATTCTCTTGCGGTCGGCTTCCTGTTTCTCTTTTTGCAACTTGAACTGCATTGCGAGGGATTCCTGCTCGGCCGATTGCTTCAGCTCGATCGACCGTTTTAAGGCCTCGGGTAATTGAATGTCTCTCAGCAAGACTTTCTCAACCACGATTCCTCTGGACGCAAGTTGGGACGCCAAGTTTGACTCTATTTCTTTTGCTACCTGCTCTCTTTCCCCGGTGTAAAGCGCGTTTGCTCCATGGGACGAAGTGGCTTCACGAATCGAGGAGCGAAGCGTAGGCTCGACAATCTTGATTTGATAGTCAGCACCTAGACGCTGATAGACGTCGGCTGCCTTGTCCTTGTCGAGATGGAACAGCAGAGAAGCCTCCAACGTCATGATCAATCCCTCGCTGGAGGGAACCGACGCGGTCTCTTTTTGTTCCTGTGTCCTGACCGACAGCTGATTCGAAGACTTAAGCGGATCGATCAGGTGAATACCTTCCGGCAACACATCGCCAGTCACCCGGCCGAACTTCGTCAGAACACCGACATTACCTGTATCTACTTTCGTGATCGAGCATGCTCCCATAAAGAAGAGCAGCACCAGAATCACGACACTCAACACCACTCGTGACAAGCCACCAACATTCATCTGCTTTTCGCTTCCGTACTCCGGCATCTTCATCGCCTCCTCCAATTTAAGAGCGTTAAAGGCCATGATTCCGCATACGAGCGGTACGCGGTAGTGCCTTAGTGAACACCAACCTCGAATTCCCTGCGAATTTCCGGTTTTACGGAATGATTTCGCAATGCGAACCTGTGGGGATGTCGGAGAATACGGGTACATGGGGCGAATTCGAATCGCCTGAGGGCATAACCGTTCCGTCTTTTCAGATGAACTCTGCCTCCACTGCCATTGATCGCGAAGTCATCGCCGAACGAGGTGCTGTTCAGGCGCTCGTGACCGCGTTTTTTGCGTTGTTCTGCATCGTGGGCCTGTCCTTGTGGGGGCTGCCGTTCTTTTACGACTTCATGGTGCGCCAGTTCGGATGGACGCGCGCGCAGGTTACATCGGGCAACGCCATCAGCAAGCTCATCGTTGGACCGGCATTCGGATTCTTCGCCGGATGGATGGTGGACCGCTTTGGGCCGCGACGGCTGATGATGACCGGGATCCTATTGGCTGGGCTGGCACTTGTGGGACTCGGAAGCGTTTCCAGTTTGGGAATGTTCTACCTGTTTTACGTATTCAATGCGCTGGGCTACGTCTGCGGTGGACCGCTGCCGAACCAAGTACTGCTCTCGCGGTGGTTCGACAAGTCACGGGGAAAGGCTATGGGGATCGCCTACCTCGGAATAGGACTCGGTGGGGCCGTGTCACCGTGGATCTCACATCTGCTGGTGCAGCGATACGGATGGCAGGCGGCGTTGAAGCTGCTAGGTGTGTTGATCGTGGTCATTGCATTTCCGCTGGCCTTCCTGGTGAAGGATGTGCCTGCGCAGCGTTTGATTTCAGCGCGCACGGCATCGCCCGGCATACGAGAGGCGTTCAAGAGAGCGACACTCTACCTGCTGATAGCCGCCAGCATGTGCTCGATAGCTGCCGTCAGCGGAACTCAGCAGAATCTGAAGCTATTTTTGAGCCTCGATCAGCACTATTCGCAGGCCGCGTCGACCCGAATCCTGTCGCTGGTCCTGACGTTCAGCATGGTGGGACGATTGCTCATGGGCTGGCTGGCCGATCGTTTCCCCATCAAGTATGTAATGCTTTTGATTTATGCGTTGGTGGCGGCTGCCATCCCCTTCCTGTTTTTCGCTCCCGATGCCGCTCCCATGTATGTGTTCGCAGTCCTGTTTGGCATCGGATTGGGCGGAGACTACATGATCATTCCGCTCATGACAGCGGAAATCTTTGGTCTACAGATTTTGGGAACGCTGCTCGGCGTGATACTAACTGCAGATGGAGTCGCAGAGGCCGCCTCGCCCTGGCTGGTGGGACATCTGCGCGACGTGACTGGTAGTTACGCCGCAGGATTCAGTCTCCTGGTGGTGATGGCGCTGTCGGGGGCCGGCATCGCGATAGCGTTACCGAAGAAGGCCAAAGCATGAACACAAACGCGATCGCCCGCCTCGGAGGCATGCATACCGTCGAGCGCTTTGAAGCGCATTTGCGGTCCTTGGGAGTAACGATCCCCTGCGATCGCGAGCCGCTGACTGCGCCGGATTCCCCGCTCTCAAGGCCACTCGAGCGTGACGGGATCAGGATTGCAAATCGAATCGCGGTTCAGCCAATGGAAGGCTGGGACGGTACTGCCGATGGCAATCCCACGGAAAATACCCTGCGCCGCTGGCAGCGCTTCGGACGCAGTGGCGCGAAATTAATTTGGGGCGGAGAGGCGGTCGCGGTTTCACATAGTGGTCGCGCCAGTCCGAATCAGTTGGTAGCAGCCGAGCACACGCGAAAGGGACTGGAACGTCTGCGCTCGGCACTACTGCTCGAGCATCGCCAAACCACCGGCTCTGACGATGGATTGCTGATCGGCCTGCAACTCACGCATTCCGGGCGCTTCAGCCGTCCCAATGTGAAGCAGCGCGCGGAGCCGCGCATCTTATACCGCCATCCCATTTTGGATCGCCGCTTGGGATTATCGAGTGACTATCCAACACTAAGCGATGCCGACATCGAGGGGATCATTGCCGACTTCCACGGCGCCGCGCGGATGGCATGGGAGCTTGGCTTCGACTTTGTCGATGTGAAGCACTGCCACGGATATCTTGGCCACGAGTTCCTAAGCGCGCACACGCGCACAGGAAAATATGGAGGCGGCTTCGACAACCGCACCAGATTCCTGCGCGAAGTTGTGGAGGGAGTTCGCACATCCGCTCCAGGACTGAAGATCGGCGTGCGCCTGTCAGCGTTTGATCTCGTCCCATTCCGGCCCGATCCGGAGCTCTCGTCACCAGAAAAGCCTGGCCCAGGCATTCCCGAAGATTACGATGGACTCCTTCCCTACAAATTCGGCTTCGGTGTCAATGAACGACAGCCGACCGAACCGGACCTTCGTGAGCCGATTCAGTTCTTGTCGTTGCTTAAGGAGTTAGGAATCTCGCTCGTGAACATCACTGCTGGAAGTCCTTATTACAATCCGCACGTGCAGCGTCCGGCCCTGTATCCGCCTTCCGATGGATACCTCCCGCCAGAGGATCCATTGGTTGGTGTCGCGCGGCAATTAAAGGTTGCTCAACAGTTAAAAGCGCAGTTTCCCGAAATGGTATTTGTTGGCTCCGGTTACAGCTACCTTCAGGACTTTCTTCCAGCCGTCGCCCAGGCTGTGGTGCGCGACGGTTGGATCGATTTTGTGGGCCTTGGCAGAGTCGTGCTGTCTTATCCCGAAGTCCTGTGGGACGCATTGCAAGGTCACCCGATGCAGCGAAAGCTTGTTTGCCGCACCTTCAGCGATTGCACAACGGCTCCGCGAAATGGTTTACCCTCAGGCTGCTATCCGCTGGACAGCTACTACAAGAATTCCGAATTGGGACAACTCTTGAGGCAGGCCAAGACCAAATCTGGTCCAGCAAAGTCACCGAATGCTGACGTACCCACGGCAGCCTTAACCTCCGTTCAGGAAACAAGCAATGACGATTGAGGCGATTCGTGATCGACAGAAGCTGCGGCGAAAGGTGCAGGGCATCGCCGCCGCGCTGCTGCCCTATTCGCCAGACAGCAGAATTGCAGTTGAGGCCTTTCAGCACCATCTTCTATTAACACAGCGAGCTGGTTTGATGAACGCCGTAAACATGGATACCGGCTATGTCAACTACTTGAGCGGGGCAGAAAAGCATAGTGTCTTGCAATGGACGCAAGAGGCCCTAGGCAAGAACACGCCATTCGTGGCCGGCGCGTATATAGAAGGAGAGGATGGCGATGTAGTCGCGCTCTACCGCCGCGAGATGGATCGCATCGCCGAGCTCGGCGGCACGCCAATTCTGTTTCAGACGGCACGGCTGCACGGCAAATCTGCGCGCGAGAAGATTGCGGTTTATGAAGCAGTCTGCAAAGGATACGAGAAGGTTCTGGCGTTTGAACTTGGGCGCGTGTTCGCTCCGAACGGCGAGATCTTCGAGGACGAGATCGTTAAGGGATTGCTTGAGATTCCCGAGTTGAAAGGGATGAAGCATTCGTCGCTCGATCGGCTGGAGGAACTCAGCCGACTCACGCTGCGGGACCAGAAACGCCCGGACTTCGCGATCTACACAGGCAATGACCTGGGAATCAACATGATCGAGTACGGCTCAGATTACCTGCTAGGCCTTGCGACGTTCGCCCCTGAGAAGTTCGCCGAACGAGATCGCCTCTGGGAAGCAGGAGATCCGGCGTACTACGCGCTTTCTGACGCGCTGCAGCATCTGGGCAACATAGCGTTTCGCGAGCCGGTTCCGGCTTACAAGCACTCTGCCGCGGTATTTTTGCACTTGACCGGTCGCATTCCTTCAGATCGTTCTCATCCAAAGAATCCTCTTCGCCCGAACTGGGAACACGAAATCTTGCTGGACTGCGCTCGAAGGCTGGGTCTCCAGTCCGACGCACGCGCAGAGTTCAGTATGGATCCCAACGCGTCAGGCGCGGCGCACCGGCCTAAGGTTATTTCCAATCAGCAGGCTTAACCGAGGAGGCGGAAAACGCCGCGCCTCTTGGTCTTGCGATGGATGCTCGACACGAGACAAACGGCCTTCTTTCAGCAAATACTCATACGCCTCCTGCCCGGTTGGGACCGCTGCCGTAAGGCTCGTGTGTTGCACTACGAATCGCGGTGTACCGTCTCCGGTGAAAACGCCGGCAGGCACACGGCGATGTATTCGGCTCCTTCGGGAGTCGAGTACTGAATCCACTCTCCTCTGTGGGCAATCACGGCCTGCCCAGCTCGCACATCGAACGCTCCATCTGCGTGCTTCACGCGCACCGTGCCCTCGAGCACGATCGTAAATTCATCGAACTCCGGACGCTGTCCCGGCTCTTCCCATCCCGCTGGACTACGCATATGCGCCACGCTCGCGGTCTGGGTCTTGCTATTCACACGGCCAACGTATTCGTCGATTAGCTTCGGTTTCGTGCCCACGGCTTGAATGCGCGTTGGCTGAGAGATGAGAGTTGGCAATTCGTTTCCTCAGAACGGCCAAGCATTTCCTTTAGAACAACGGATTTCAAAAAAATATTTTGATCGCCCTTGTAACCCGCTGATCTGCTTGGCTCCAACAAATCTTAGAGCAACGGACAAACCTTGCCATCGCTCCCGTTTTCGGAGTACCACAAAAGAGTTCGACATATGACAGGAATAAGCACACTGAGGCAGTGCTCTGGCTCTGCGGTAAATGCGGCGAGCAGGAAGCATTGTGCAGCTCAATCTCGGACTCCTTTTCACGATGGAGCAAAATGATAAAAGGCCAGAGCCGCAAGATCTTCCGGTTCGACACTATGCAAACCGCAACATCTTCCGGTTTAGACGCGGGAAATGCAGTCAGAAATCAACGTAACCCATTCCCTGAAAAGGGTTTGATCGGGCACCCAGGGGGGCGGGGGTAGTCTAGTTCCCTGAAGATCGGTCTCGCTGCACGATACTGCATATGCGTCCGACCGTCAACGGTTTGACATGATGTATAGTGCATCTTTATTTTAAGAGATTAGTTAAGAGATTTAGGAGTTTCTTGAATGGACTTCGCGCTCGCCGTTGATCCAGACAAACAGACGCAATTCGTCGATTTCCAGACGCATCCTTTGCGCTACCAGCACTGGCAGCTCAAGTTCGATGGACCGGTCGCCACTTTGATGATGGATACAAAGGAGGACGGCGGGATTCGCCCCGGATACAAGCTCAAGCTGAACTCATACGATCTTGGGGTCGACATCGAGTTGCACGACGCTCTGCAGCGCATCCGCTTCGAGCATCCCGAGGTTCGCGCTGTCGTCCTCACCAGCGCCAAGCAGCGCGTCTTCTGCTCCGGCGCAAACATTTATATGCTGGGCAGCTCGTCGCATGCCTGGAAGGTGAATTTCTGCAAGTTCACCAATGAAACCCGAAATGGGATTGAAGACGCCAGCCATAACTCCGGCATCAAGTTCCTGGCGGCATGCAATGGCACAACCGCAGGTGGTGGATACGAACTCGCTCTTGCCTGCGACAAAATCATCCTGATCGATGACCGCTCTTCCGCGGTGAGTCTGCCTGAAGTTCCACTGCTCGGCGTTCTTCCCGGAACGGGAGGACTGACTCGAGTGACCGACAAACGGCAAGTGCGCCGCGATCTGGCAGATATTTTCTGTACGGTTTCCGAAGGGATTCAGGGGCAGCGCGCGAGAGATTGGCGGCTTGTGGACGAGGTGGTGAAGCCGGCGCAGTGGAATGAGCATATCCAGAAGCGTGTCCAGGAGCTGGCCGCGCAAAGTAATCGTCCCACCAACGAGAGCGGGGTGGAGCTCGCGCCGCTCAAACGTAACGTCGACGACCACGGCTATCACTACGAATATGTCGATGTAGTCTTCGACCGCGAGGGACGCACCGCGACCATCACTGTGCGCGCTCCGCAATCGGTTACAGCGAAATCCCTTTCTGAAATTACGGCCGCAGGGGCGAACTGGTGGCCACTGCAAATGTCGCGAGAGCTCGACGATGCCATACTCAGCCTGCGTACGAACGAACTTGAGCTTGGCTTGTGGATTTTGAAAACCAGCGGCAACGCCGATGCCATGCTCGCGATTGATCGTCAACTCGTGGAGCATCGCTCGAACTGGTTCGTCCGCGAAGTGATCAATATGCTGCGGCGTACGTTCGCGCGGCTCGATGTCGCTTCGCGATCGATGTATGCGGTCATAGAAGAGGGCTCATGTTTTGCGGGCACGCTCTTCGAGCTCGCGCTGGCCGCCGATCGCACCTACATGCTGAACAATCCGGAAAATCCTGAGGGCACCTTCATTGCTCTGTCGGAGATCAACTTTGACATACGCCGCGACGTAGAGACGCAGTCCGCCGCAGCGGCCTCACCATGCTGCCTGCTGGAATCAGTGAGCGGAATGACACGATTGGTTTCGCGGTTCTATGGCGACCGCGACAAGATTGAGTCCTTGCGCGCTTTGATTGGCAAGAAGATTCTCGCCGAGGAGGCCGCTGAAGTAGGTCTGGTAACAGCAGCACCCGACGATCTGGATTGGGCAGACGAGCTTCGCCTGGCGATCGAATCTCGGGTAGCGCTCTCGCCCGACGCACTCACAGGGCTCGAAGCCAATCTCCGGTTCGCGCAGCCCGAGTCCATGCTGACGCGCATCTTCGGTCGCCTTTCGGCATGGCAGAACTGGATTTTTATTCGCCCGAACGCGGTTGGACAGACCGGCGCGCTGAAGGTGTATGGCAGCGGGAGCAAAGCTAAGTTCAATTGGGAGCGCGCGTGAGCATGGAATTGCTGTAATCCTCAGGAACAAAAAGCAACTACACACGCAGATGAACACAGATTTATGGATTAACGCAGATTTGTTTGGGCGAACCAAATTCAAGAGCATTTCCCTTATCTGCGTATATCCATGAATCAGCGTTAATCTGCGAGGGTAGTTGTCTTTCGCATAGAAGGCGACAACGGATCATTTCGTGGAGAAGTAATGAACATCGACTATTCACAACTCATCCCCAATAACGTCGAGTTAGCCGGCGACCGCGCACTTCAGCGTGCGCTTGAACGCTGGCAACCCGCATTCCTTGGCTGGTGGAACGATACCGGACCAGCCAAGACTTCTGACCTGCAGGTCTATCTGCGCACGGCGACCAGCGTGGAGAAAGACGGCTGGGCGAATTTCGGCTACGTGCGCATGCCTGAGTATCGCTGGGGAATTTTCCTGGTCCCGCGCGATGAGCAGCGCAAGATTCACTTCGGCGATCATCAGGGTGAGCCGGCGTGGCAGGACGTTCCCGGCGAATACCGCTCCACGCTGCGCCGCATCATCGTCACGCAAGGTGACACTGAGCCCGCATCGGTCGAGCAACAGCGTCTGCTCGGGAAGACCGCGCCTTCGCTCTACGACATGCGCAATCTCTTCCAGGTAAACGTCGAAGAAGGACGTCATCTGTGGGCAATGGTCTATCTCCTGCATCGTTACTTCGGAAAAGACGGACGCGAGGAAGCCGAGTACCTGCTCGAGCGCCGTTCTGGCGATACCAACAATCCTCGCATTCTGACCGCTTTCAACGAGCAGACACGCCACTGGCTGGCGTTCTTCATGTTCGCTTTCTTCACCGATCGTGACGGCAAGTTCCAGCTCTCTTCACTGGCGGAGTCGGCCTTCGATCCCCTCTCGCGTACCTGCCGCTTCATGCTGACGGAAGAGGCGCACCACATGTTTGTCGGGGAATCCGGCGTGGCGCGCGCAGTGCAGCGGACCTGCGAAGTCATGAAGGAGCACGGGATCACGGATCCGAAAGAAGGACGACAGTTCGGCGTAATCGATCTCCACACCCTACAGAAGTTCGTGAACTTCCACTACAGCGTAACCCTCGACCTGTTCGGCTCCGACGTCTCTTCGAATGCAGCCACGTATTACACGACTGGCTTGAAAGGCCGGTACGAAGAGGGCAAGCGCGATGACGATCACAAGCTCTCTTCTGACGAATACAAAATGCTCGACATGGAGAACGGAAAGATCGCCGAAAAGTCCGTTCCGGCACTGACAGCGTTGAATGCAAGGCTCCGCGACGACTATATAGAGGAGATTCAGGGCGGACTCAATCGCTGGAACCGTATTCCCGAACAGCATGGAATCCCATTTCGGTTCAAGCTGCCCCACCTGGGATTCCATCGCAAGATCGGAAACTTCGCTGGTCAGTTCATCAGCCCCGATGGGCAGGTGATAACCGAAGCGGAATGGAACCAGCAACGCGATAACTGGATGCCGTCGGAGAGTGATCATCAATTTATCGAGTCGTTGATGGGCCAGGTGATGGAACCTGGCAAGTTCGCCAACTGGATTGCCCCGCCTGCGCGCGGCATCAACGGCAAGCCGATCGACTTTGAGTATGTGCGGTTCAACTAGCGGCTTGCTGCCAGCTGTTAGTTTTCAAACAGAGCGCCCGGGCGCCCTCGCCCGGCTTGCCGAGAACATAGAGTGACACATACAAAAGCCAATCTCGAACGCATCGCGCTGACAAAGGAAGAGCGCACGAAACAAGCCGCAGACCTGCTCGACCTGGCTGCCCGCCTCCGTTCCGTTTCGGAACGAGCGCGCAAGCTGCTCGCATCTATCGCCGAGATGGCTCACCACGGCCGTGGGCAGGAGCGACAGGCGGATGTTGCTTATCTACCCGAGCTCTACGAATCCACCGGGCTGGATGTCGAGTCGATGTACACGCTATTGCAGGAGTTGCAAGCGGAGCGACTGATCGCAGTCGAGGATCCGTATCCCTTTGAGGATATAAAGATTCTGCCTTGCGCCTCCGGCTGGAATGCTCTGGCCGCAATCTACCAATTTTCCGAGGTGGAGAAGGTTCCGCTGCGCGACATCATCGTTGACCTGCGCTTCGAACTGCTGCCATGAAGAGATCGTCCCACAACGGAACAGGCTCTGCATTTGACCATACGTCCGCTCGAAAGACGGACGAACGGCCGCGCCCGAGCGACTCCGAATATCTCCGATTGCTGGGCGAGACAGTTCGCGCGATCCGTACTCGGCGTGGCATGACGCGCAAGATGCTTGCGAGCCAGTCTGGCGTTTCGGAACGGTTTCTTGCCCAACTTGAGAGTGGGACTGGGAACGCTTCAGTGTTGATTTTGCGTCAGATTTCGCAGGCACTAGGCCTCTCTCTGGAAGCCATGCTGCCTGGTGCACAAGATGCTTCTGCCGAGATGAAGAGTGCAGTGGAGCTTCTGCAGCGGCTCGAGCCGGTTGAATTAACGGAAGCGCGAGGGTTCTTACTCCAACGATTTGGCCCCAAGTACACCGAGAGCGATCGCCATCAGCGAGTCGCGCTCATTGGACTGCGCGGCGCAGGCAAATCGACTGTCGGCAAGCTTCTTGCCAGAAAGTTAGAATTACAGTTCTTCGAACTCGACCGCCTGATCGAGCAAACAAGTGGCATCTCTCTCAGCATGATCTTCGACCTCTATGGGCAGAGCGGATTTCGCCGGTTTGAGCGCCGCTGTCTTGACGATCTGTTGAACACACAACCGCGATTTGTTGTCGCCACTGGTGGCAGTCTGGTTTCGGAGCCCGACACTTACGAGCGGCTGTTGGCGAATTGCTACACCATCTGGCTTCAGGCTACTCCGAGCGAGCATATGTCGCGCGTGATCGCGCAAGGAGACATGCGCCCGATGGCACAGAATCCCGAGGCGATGGAAGATCTCGAGCGCATTCTGCAAGAACGCGAGGAGCTGTATCGAAGAGCCGATGCCTCGATCGATACCAGCGGGAAAACGGTAGAGGAGGTCGTCGGGGAAGGCTTGCAGAGTCTCGAGCGCATGGCAGGCAGTATCAGCGGGTAACAAATCAGATCGGCATCTATGTCGCTATCGGCTCGGCCACTATTGTTCTTGCCTTCGGCGCCATCCGCCTCACCGCCAGACTCAATACGACGATTAACACCGAAAAGAGCGGCACTACGCAGAGGGCAAGCCCCAAGCGGGAGGGATCGGAGCCAGCGATGCTTCCAATAATCCAGGAAGAGATGGCGGCTCCGCACCAACCAGCCGTAATCACGAGACCGATGCACGTGCCTGTCATGAGCGGGAATGAGTCACTGGTAATCCCAAGAGCGCTGGGAAAGACTGGTCCCATCGCGACGCCGGAAAGAAAAACCGCAACAAATGCCAAAGTGGAACTGGCAATGTGTACCACGGCAAACGTTGCGGCAGCCATTCCGATGCCGGCAAGGATGCATACTGCAGCAGCCGAAAGCCGGCGCAACAGCGGCAACGCGAGCAAACGCCCGGCGATCATGCCGCAAGCAAAGCCGAATCCCAGGATGTTGAGTGCAGTTCGGGCATCGTTGCCGCGACTCATCAGGTACTTCGGCAGCCAGTTCCAAAATGCAATCTCGCAACCAACATAGAGGAAAGACACTGAGCAAAGAAGCAAGAGGAGGTTCTTTGGTTCGATCTTCGCTAGCTGAGATATGTGGAAGCTTTCCTTTGCGCGGATTGGGGTGCGCGCGCTCAACGTCATCAGAAGAGCGCCTGCCGTGAGCGCTGCGACGAGATAGGCGAGCCGAATTGGATTACCGGAAAGAAGATTTGCTGCGATGAACGGTGTTGCCAGTCCGCCGAGTCCGAAGAAAGTGTTAGCGAGATTGACTGCAGACGCGCGTTGTCTCTCATCTACCTGTCCAGCGAGATGGTTGGCAGCAACGATCACTGTGCCGCTTCCAACCCCGAGAATAAGAATGGCAACGATTAATGTGCTCCCCCCGACAGCCGCCAACAGCCCTATGAGAGAAACCAGCATTAACGCTAGGCCGCCAACCAGCGTGACCTTTACGCCCTTGCTATCCATAAGAGGTCCCGCGACCAGAGTCGCAAGAGCCACACCGACAGCTTGGACAGCAGCTATGTAGCCATTCTGCTCCGGCGAAAGATGAAAGCGAGCCGAGAGGCTCGGTAGAAGTGTTCCGAGTAACGAAGCGACCGTTCCGTAAACAAAAATCACCGTCGCAGAGAGGACGATCGCTGGCTTGCCGGAATTAGTAGACATCTGCTGTTCTCGTCAGCGGGAGGAATGCTCGTGAAGATTTCAATGTTTGATCGAGACTCGAACCCGCGAAGCTCCGATGTATTTGTCGGCGGCGCCGTAGTAGATCCACCACTGGTTGTTATTGTCGTGCACCATGCCCTCAGTGAAGACCACATTGGGAACCTGGCCAACGCGTTGCCACGCCGTTTCGGGGCGCAGGAATGGTTCGCCAGCCCGCGCCAGCAGTTTGCTTGGGTCGTTCTTATCGAAGAGCGCCCAAGCTGTGGTGTAAACGAGATTGTCGTCGGCTCCGTTATAGATGAGGAGAATTCCGGCACTTGTGATGATCGGGGGCGGCCCGGGTTCCATTACTCTCGAATCGAAAGCTCCCGCACGCCTGGAAAGCACAGGGCGAGTTGTGGCATCGGCCCAGTGAAGCAGATCGTCAGACGACGCCAATCCCATATAGTCGCGCTTGTCAGGCGCAGTTCCAAGGTAGTACATCCACCATTTGCCATTGATCTTCTGTGGAACGATGGCTCCCGATTTGGTCCAGCCAGTATTCCAGTTTCCCTTGTACGCGGGAAGCAAGATGCCCTTGCGCTCCCAATGAATCAGGTCTTTGGAAGTTGCCAGGCAGAGCTGGGCGTCTTTCTTGTTGTAGCCGGTGTAGGTCATGTAATACGTGTCGGCGATCTTCAGTATGCGCGGGTCCTCAACTCCTCCTTCTCTCTCATAGTCGGTTGCGGGCGTCAGAACCGGTTCCTCTCGAATTGTGAAGTGAAGGCCGTCAGCGCTTGAGGCATATCCAATGCGCGATGTTCCCGCGGCGTCCTGTTCGCGGTAGAGAAGGATCGTCTTGCCATCAACACGCACTGCAGCAGGATTGAATACTCCGGCTGAAGCAGGCCCGGATGGAGTTGGAGAGATCAGCGGAGTCGGGCTGCTCCACTCGACGGTAATCTGAACCGGAGCTTCCGTGGCGTATGCATAAGCGAGTGCCAGACCGCCGGCCAAAAACGATGTCGAGAGCAAAACAGTTCTTAGCATGGAATCGCCGAGGCCGTTTGCTTGCTTACTCCCCTTTTAACCTACGCTGATGATCCACTCAACTACTCTGGCTTTGAGCCTTGTGCTGACTGCAGTTCCTCAGCTTTCTTCAGTTCTCGTTCCGCATCCGCAGTGCGACCCAAACCACGATACGCTTCCCCCATCAGATGATGAGACATGTAATTCGAAGGATCCATTCGCAATGCTTTTTGTAAATAGTTCGAGGCAGACGCGAAGTCTTTCTTTTTAATCAGAACCTTGCCCATGAGGATGTATGGACCGGTAGCAGTTGCGTCGAGAAGGATCGCGCGTTGTAGAGCGCGCTGCGCATCATCATATCGGCTGAGACGAGAGTAGGAATCGCCAAGACGATCGTATGTGCCCGCGTAAGCTGGATTGAGCTTTTGCTCTGCCTCGAATTCATCAATGGCTTTCTGAACGTTGGACTTGTAAAGGTAAAACTCGCCGAGCAGGTAATGAACGAGCGGCAACTTTGGATCCATCGCAGCCGCCCGCTGCGCGTTTTGCTCCGCCACCGGATCATATCCCTGCCGCAGCAGCATGCGCGCGAGAAATAGATGCGCTTGTGCCGAGTCGGGAGGAACCCCATACATCTGGGCAAAGGACCGGCGAGCCTCGTCATAGTTCTGCGTATGGACATAGCAGAGCCCGAGGACATAGACGGCATCGACGTTCACCGAGCCCATCCAGGACTGCACCTGCTTCAAATAGGGAATTGCCTCTGCTGGGCGTCCCATCTGAACGAGGCTCAAGCCCCGCAGTTGCACGGCCTCACGATTTTGAGGGTCTTGATCCATGGCTTTACCGAGTGCCGACTGGGCTTGAGCAAAGTCGCCCTTGCGGTAATACGCCAGCCCAAGCTGATACTGAAGACCGCGGGTTTCGGGATGTTGCTGCTGAAGGGCGTTCAGGTTCTGAATAGCGTCATCGAGCTTGCCTTCATCGATCAGACGCTTGGCATCTGACAGAGAATCCGAATCGGGCGCACGCGGTTCGGGGGAACCATTCTGATTTGCGGGCGACGCAGTCTGCGCCCGCACGCCGGAGCTTCCAGCACAGAACGCTACAGTCGCGAACGCCAAAAGTAGGAAACGTTTACGCATCATCCATTTTGTAGCGAGGAATTCCCGCACGCCGCTGATCTACTTTGCGGCTCAGCGGCTCAGCGAACAGTCAGGCGGGTTTGCTGACAATCGGTCTAATAGTGACCTGCCCATGGCAAAGTCTGGATCGAACTCCAGCACGCGCTTCACGTAGACCTTGGCTTCATCGTAGCGGTTCGCGGCGCAGTATCCAAGAGCGATCTCGAGTCCAACACTGCTGCGCCATGGGGCTTCTTTAAAGACCGTCTGCCATAGCGACCGCACGCCGTAGATGTCCTGCTTTAGCCTCGATTACGCCCAGTTTAGTCGCGGCTTCCGTTTAGCTTGTGGCCATCGTAGCGGTCAAAATCAAGCCGGGGTTTGCCACCTCCCTCCTCCGGTCGATAGTCGACTATCGAGCGATTGTGAGAAAAATGACCTTGAATGGGTCCCTCGGATGCGGGTCCGCTGGCATGAGCCATAGCGGTCTTCGCGTATGCAGATGCAATCCCGAAGTGACACTTCGAGCATAGTGCATCTTGGTTCGCATAGTCCGAAGACAGCGACCGAGTAGCGGCCGCGCGCGCATGAGGAGAGGCTGAAGCGAGGCCAACCCAGATCAGCAAGACAAGGCCGAGCCTGGCTGCAAATCGACGGCGTGAGATGTTTGCCGAACAATACAACCGGCAACATCCTACAAACAAAAACCGGAGAGCAATGCCGCTCTCCGGTTAAGAAGTATTAAGAAACGTCGCTTAGAACTGGAGTCTCAAACCCAACTGAATGTTGCGCATTTGGGCAATATTACCGGCGAGACCGGTAATCGTGCCTGAGCCAGCGCAATCAATACAAGAGTTAGGATTCCCCAGTTGCGGATGGTTGAACAGGTTGAAGATCTCGGCGCGGAACTGTGCGTTGGCTCGTTCCGTAATGTTAAAGTTCTTGGCGATTGAGAAATCAACGTTCGCATACCGCGGTCCGTAGAGAGAGTTCCGGCTACCAAACGTATCCTGGGCAGGACGCGTGAATCCACCGCCAGACGCCCCATTTGTAGTGAACGCTGCCACTGGAGTGAAGAATTGTCTGAAGGGGGCTCCAGTCGCGGGAGTTCGCAATCCGGTGACGTTGGTGCTCACGCTTCCGGTCTTTGCTGCCCAGCACGGACCAGCATCGATATCGGAACCGCACTCGTTGTAACTCACGCTGAATGGCAGGCCGCTGCTCCAGGTCAGATTTCCACTCGCCTGAAGACCGCCAATCACATAATCAGCCCACTTTGGGATGTTGGACGCATATGCCTTGCCGTGTCCAAACGGTAGGTCATACACACTGGACAAAACAAACACGTGCTTGCGGTTGAAGTCGACCAACCCGTGATGCGGCTGGATGGCGAAGTAGTCCTGATCGAAATTCAGAGCCTTCGCCCAGGTGTAATGCGCCAGCATCTGCAAGCCATTCGTAAAGCGCTTCTCGATTTTCGTCTGCAGAGCGTTGTAATTACTGCTGGCAGCATTGGCAAAATAGGTGATGTCCTGCGTCCAACCGAAGGGCGCAAAGAAAGCCCTGCGATTGTTCTTGGCCACGTTGCAGTTCGTCGTTGCTGCGCCTACGCAATTCGCAAGCTGTGGGTGGAAGCCGATAACGTTAGGCTCATTTGGATTGATGTCCGGATTGTTGCCCGCGAACACGTGGGTTCCCTTGTTACCGACATAGCCGATCTCTGCGCTCACCGAATTAGAAAGTTGGCGCTGAATCGTCAGGTTGTAGGCATCAAGCGTGGGAATGCGGACACGGAAAGGGCGAGCACGACCGTTGATCCCGTCTGGCAAACGGAGCAAGCCGTTCGTCGGAACAACGATCGGAGTGGGCGCAGGCGGGCCCTGAGCCAGCGTGAACACGCCTGTGGTGGAGCTTGGAGCATTGAGTTGTTGACTCGCCAGCACTGGCAAGTTTTGGGTAACCGTGTGGCCGAAGATTGAGCCGAACACTCCAATGTCGAAGCTACGGCCGTAACCCATGCGTACGACCGTCTTGTCGTCGAATTGGTACGCTAGTCCCAAACGGGGAGCAAGATTCTTGAAGCTATTCTCAACACCCATATTGAGATCTACGCCACCGATGCCGGCAACATGGACGTTGCCGTCACTCAAATTCAGCAAGCCTCCGTTACCTTTGTCATTGACAGTTTCTGGAAAATAAATCTCCCATCGCAACCCGTAATTCAGCGTCAGCTTGGGACTAATTCGCCAGGTATCCTGCCCGTAAAAGAACCACCGCTTCTGGCGCTCGGCAGCGCTTGTCGTGCTACTTACATAGCGCGCAATGCTTGTCGTCTCGCCCAGCAACATCGTCGCAAGTGCTGATCCGCCGGGCTGAGCAGTGTTAGCCGGATTGGACGTGAAGCCCTTGTCGAAGGAAAGCTCGCCCGTCCGATGACGATCGCTCGGCACGCGCAAATTTAGCGCATATCGAATGTCGCCACCGAACTTGAAGGAATGGAGGCCGAAGGTTTTTGTCCAGTTGTTTACAAACTGAATCTGGTTCTCACTTTCAAGCAAGGGGCAATTGCAGCGGCCAACATCGAGACCTTCGCCGAACTCGCTGATGCCCGCAGCCTTCTGAATGTCGCTCGCGCCATTGCCGGCAAAGCTAAGCTGAGAGAATCCTTGAGTGAAGGTATCTCCAAGGTTGATGCCCGGGACACCCGCATCCTTCATCGGAGTGAGGGAGGCATCATTCGGACTTACATTCACGTGGTATCGGAAATAAGCGAAGCGGAAGTCCGTGATGAGACTCGGACCAAGGACATAATCAAAGCCTGAAGCCAAGCTCTGGTTGCGAGTCTTTGATTGACCGGCAAATCCTCCAGGCCCAAATCCATTGCCGCCAGCGACGCCGAATGCGCCCTTGCCGTTCAAACTAAAGTTCTGGAAGCTGTATCTACCAAATATGTGCAGGTTTTGAGTTGTGTTGTAATCGGCGCGCGCGTCGAACGCGTCACGATTGAAGACTCCGAACCCGCTCGCAACATAGTTGTTGAGCGTTCCGCTCGTGGTCGGGGCGGGTAGTTGCTTGAGCAACGCCACCGCCTGAGCAGAGATTTGACTCGCGGGAATGATGTTGCCCGCAAAAGGCGTAGTTGTTCCCGGTTGATAGATCTGGTTTTGACCACCGTTTAGGTACTCGCTCAGGTTGCAGGCCGCTCCGCTTAAACAAGTGCTTCGCACAAGATTCGTCGGCACGGTCTCAAAGAACGAGTTACCGGTCTTCTCGCGGGTGCCTTGATAGTCGCCGAAAAAGAACAGCTTGTCCTTGAGAATCGGGCCGCCGACCGATCCGCCGAACTGGTTCCACAGTGCTGCTGGAATGAGACGATGAGTGATTGGATCTGGCTGGAATTGTGTGAACGGGTCTCGAGCCTGGAAAGCATCAGTGCGTCGGTACCAAAAGCCGGAGCCATGAAGATTGTTGCTGCCTGACTTAGTCTGCGCCGTGACGATGCCTGCTATCGCTTTTCCAAACTCGGCGTCATAGTTCTGGCTGGTAATTTTGGTTTCGCTCACCGAATCCAGATTGGGATTCACGACAATAATTCCAAGAATCGGATCCTGATTATCCGTTCCATCGAGTTCGTACGCCGTTCCCGCGAACTGCTGACCGTTGACAAAAATCTGCTGGCTGCCTTGCGGGTTCTCCGAGCTGGCATGCGACCAGCCCATCTTCGTAGTACCGGGGCTTAGCAGGAGGAAGTTGGTGAAATTTCGATTGAAAGTGGGAAGTTGCTCAAGCGATCTCTCGTTGAAGATCGTGGCCACATCCGCTCGGTCGGTCTTGAGCTGTGGCGCTTCCGCGGTTACCTGAACGGTTTCAGTCTGTGCGCCGGTCTTCAGGGTGGTGTCGAATTTCGCCCCGGTATCGGCAGACACCTGCAGGTTGTCGGAGACTGCAGTTTGGAAGCCCTGCGACTCTACCTTCACCTGATATATGTCGGGAATCAGGTGGGTGACGCTGTAATTTCCTGCAGCGTCAGTTGTTACTGTCTCCGATGTTCCTTTTCGGACGTCGGTCACTGTGACCTTTGCATTCGGGATGACAGCTCCCGAAGGATCGCTTACCGTTCCAAAAATGGAGCCATATACCGCCTGTCCGAAGCTCTGTCCTGGTAACAACAGCATGAAACTGCAAAGGAGAATAAGGAGGGAGGCAAATCTCGCACGGATCATTTTTTTTGACCTCAACTTGCCCGGGAGGACCTCGTTGGTCGGGACCTCTCGAATCGAAAGAGTCCTGGATGTGGACTCTAAATGTAAGATCTTCGCCCCCGCTCGATTGCAGACGCAGAGACGTTACGCACTTCCAGCGCAGGCTTTTTTTGAACAGAGTAGCCCGTAGGGGCGGACGTTAGTTTAGGTTTATTAACGAAGTCAAGACCCTGGCAGTTTCGCCAGTGATTGATACAGTTACGTACTTATGTTTCTTGCTCTTGCGGTGTTTTCCTACCCCTGTTAGGCTTTGTTACTCACTTGATAAACCATCTTGTAACAGTGCGTTCTTGAGCGATAGAGAGCAGTATTTAGCCCAAATCGAGAAGATTGCAAGCAGCAGTTTGCTGCATGGTTCAGAGTCCCTCTGCAAGCTGCTGCGCTACCTAGCCCGAAACGCGGTCGATCATCCTGGTGGTCATCCCAAGGAATATCAGATCGCGACTGAGGTCTTTGGGCGTTCGTCCGACTTCGATCCCCAAATGGATTCGACCGTCCGCGTTCAGGTTGGGCGCCTTCGCCAGAAGCTTCACGAGTACTACGCGTCCGAAGGCGTCGGCGATTCTATCCTGATCGAGCTGCCGAAGGGCTCCTACGCACTCGGATTACATCGCCGGGACCCTGCTCCGATTCCCACGCCCGTTGCGAAAGAAACAGAACCAACGGTTGCTCCTAGTCCGTCGGTCCTTGGTCAACGAAGTTGGGCGATAGCAGTTACGGTCCTCTCTCTGCTCTTGGCATTGGCCGTAGCTGTCATCGTCGGCCAGCGCATAACAGGCAACAAGGCCGCCGAGGCCGCGGAAAACTACTCGCCACCGGCTTTGCGTATCTTTTGGAAGACCTTCCTCGTGGGTAGCGAAGAGCCCTGGGTCGTTTTCAGCAATGCATCGTTTGTAGGGCGACCCGAAACTGGAATGCGATATCTGGACCCTGTCCGGGACACGCAGCCTAAAATTCTCGATCACTATACGGGTGTGGGCGAAGTTCTGGCCGTGCACGAGCTTGATCGGGTATTCGCCACCCTTCACCGTCAGCTTCGCGTGAAGCGCGGCAGCCTGCTCTCTCTGGATGACGTAAAGAACAACGACGTGATCTTCGTTGGTTCTCCTGCAGAGAACCTCACCCTGCGCGACATTCCGGGCACCAGGGAATTTGTCTTTCGGCGACTCACAAATGGACCGCGCAAGGGCGACTTAGCAATCGTCAGCGTTCACTCACAGGCTGGAGAACCCGGTGAATTTCTCGGAACACCCAACAATTTGCAGCTTATCGATGACTACGCCGTCATCGCACTCGCAAGAGGATTGAATCCCTCCCGTTCGATCCTCATCCTGGCAGGCACAACCACACTGGGAACTCAAGCTGCGGTGGAATACGTTTGCCGCCAGAGCTCCGTGGAGCAATTGCTGCTGCGCTTGTCAGTCGCACCCACCGGCGAAGTAGAACCGTTCGAGGCTGTACTGCACGTAAAAGTAACCCGCGGCGTGCCGATAGAAAGTGAGATTGTGGCGCTACGCAAGAGTGTTTCTCAGCATTAGATCCGCGTCTCAGCTATTTCCGCAAAGATCCGCCCTCCTGCAGCTTCTTGAACACCTCACGTTCCTTCTCCGCCCGCTCTTTTTCCCCCTTGCGATCAAGCGCAACTGCTAACTGCTGATGAGCGGGAGCATAGGAAGAATCTGCTTTGATGGCGGATTCAAACTGAGTGATCGCACCATCCAGATCGCCTGCATTCATGAGCTTGGTTCCGGAGTTGGTCGCGAAAGTCGCAGTTTGCAGAGTCATTTTCTCCTGCGTCAGTTGGGCGCCGAGCTTGCGCTCCGCAGCGGCACCTTGCGCGTCGCCTTGCTGATTCAGCACCGCCGCCAGCGTGGTGTGCGCGCCGGCAAAATCAGGTTGAAGTTCGATCGCTTTCCTCAGCGCACTGGCCGCCCTGGGCAGATCACCTGCCTGCTTGTACACGGTTCCCAACGTGTAGTACGCCTCGGCATAATCGGGCTTCAGGCGGATGACTTCGTTGAGTTCCTTAGCCGCTTCATCGAACTTGCCGCTCTGCCAAAGCGTGACGCCGATCGTGTAGTGAGGATCGGGAAGGTTGGGATTTAGCGCAATCGTCTTGCGCAGCTCTTCGAGAGCTGACGGAATATCGTCCTTCAGCTTGTACGCAAGTCCTAGATTGTAGTGAAGCTCGGCATTGGCCGGAGCAATCTTCAATCCCTCTTGATACTGTCGAATGGCCTCTTCAAAGTCTGCCTTCCCTAAGTATGCCGCTCCCAAATTGTTTCTGAAACTGCTGTCGCTCGGAGCAAGAGCGATCGCCTGCTGAAATTCTTGAATTGCGTTATCGACTTGTGCGGTTTGCAGCAGGGCCAAGCCCAGATTGTTGTGTGCCTCAGCTTCACTGGGCTGAAGGGTAATGGCTGCACGGAACGAACTAATCGCCAGTGACGTGTCTCCTGCTCTTTGCGCGAGCAATCCAAGGCGCGTCTGCACCATTGCCACATTCGGAACAAGCTTGGACGCGGTTGCATATTCGCTGAGCGCGCCTCTTGAGTCATGTTCCGCCTCCAGGATCGTCGCCAAATAAAAATGAGCCAGTCCATCTCCAGGATTGATTTGCACGGCTTGCGAAATAAATGGCTTCGCTTCTTGCGCTTTTCCGGAATCAAGAAAAGTGACTCCCAGGTGCAGAAGCGCCGGCTGATATCGCGAGTCCAAATCCAGCGCGGCTCGAAACTCTTTTTCCGCCTCGGGATACTTCTTCTCCTGCGCCAGCAACGAACCAAGCGCATCGTGGAGCTCAGGGCGGTTCGGGGCAAGTTCCAGCGCCCTCTGCATCTCAGCGAGCGCCTCAGGCGATTCACCGTTTGCACTGAGGACCCGCGCTAGTGCTTCATGCGCCTCAGACTGTTGCGGAGCAAGCTGGACTCCAGTCCTCAACTCAGCAATGGCAGCATCTTTTTCGCCATGCAACGAGAGCGCTTGGCCCAGGTACACGTGACCGATTGCAAGCTCTGGTTTCAGGCGCGTAACGGATCTCAGATGAGGAATGGCAGCGTCTATCTCTCCTTGCTGTAGGAGGATTTGCCCGAGTGCGTTTTGTGCGTCCGTGTCGCGTGGGTTCACCTTCACTGCGCTCTCAAATTCAAAGCGAGCGGTCTTGAAATCGCCCGACCGCCAGGCGGTTAAGCCCTTCTGATAGTGGTTCTCTCGAGTAGGCGCGTGAGTCTGGCTTTGCGCAAAAGAAATTGAAGCTAACCCAAAGGCGATAGTCAGAAGGAGTCGGGAACCGCAGAATGCGTTAGGAACCGGCACGGAGTTGGAGAAGGAGCGATACCTGCTACTTTATCAGGCACACCGAACAATCGTGAGACTTCACGACCTGCCGCCCTGTGCATCGGGTTGAAACTGGCTCAGGACAAATCGCAGCTAAAATGGCTCGAATGCTTCCTAGCGGTCGAACCATCGGCTCACTTCTGCTCCTTGTATCGTTCTCTCCCGTCCAGGCACAAGCGCCCAAGCCGCAGAAGCCTGTCGCCGACTTTCAAGATGTCGCCGAGAAAGCTGGTCTGAAATTCGAGATCGTCTCCGGCGACAAAGAAAGCAAGAAATACATTATCGAGACCACCGGTACGGGCGTCGCGATTATTGACTACGACAACGACGGCTGGCCCGACATCTTCATCGTCAACGGAACCACTCTCGACGCGAAGCCTGACGGCCCGTCGCCTACCAGCCATTTATTTCACAACAACCACGATGGAACCTTCACCGACGTGACGGAGAGGGCCGGCCTTCGGTCGAGTGGCTGGGGACAGGGTGTCTGCGCGGGCGACTACGACAATGACGGCTTCGACGACCTGTACGTGACCTACTACGGCAAGAACCGCCTTTATCACAACATGGGAAATGGCACGTTCAAGGAAGTAGCCGACGCTGCGGGTGTTTCAGGAACGGGCAAAGAGTGGGGCACAGGGTGCGCGTTCGTTGACTACGATCGCGATGGGCTTCTCGACATCGTTGTCGCCAACTATGTCGATTTCGATCTCGCCAATACTCCGGCTCCGGGCCAGGGCACGTCATGCATGTGGAAAGGCGTTCCCGTGATGTGCGGCCCCCGCGGCTTGAAGAGTGCGCCGAATGTGCTGTACCACAACCTTGGCAACGGCAAATTTGAGGATGTAAGCAAGAAAGCCGGCATCGATAAGACCTCTGGCCATTACGCGTTCAGCGTTTCGACCATCGACTTCGATGACGACGGCTGGCCCGACATCTACGTCGCCTGCGACAGCACGCCCAGCATTCTCTACCGCAATAATCACGACGGAACATTTACCGATGTCGCCGTCGTTGCAGGCGCAGCCTTCAACGAAGACGGACGCGAACAGGCCGGCATGGGATCCACGGTCGGTGACTTTGATGGCGATGGCAAGCTCGACATCTTCAAAACCAATTTCTCCGACGACAGCTCCACGCTGTACCGCAATAACGGCGACGGCACCTTTACGGATGCGACCTACTCATCCGGCCTCGGATTGCACACGCAGTACCTGGGCTGGGGGACAATGTTTCTTGACTTCGACAACGATGGCTGGCCGGATCTCCTGCTGGTAAACGGCCATGTGTACCCCGAAGTCGATAAATACAAGCTCGGTTCGGATTACCAGGAACCACGCATCCTTTATCACAACACCGGCAAGGGGACCTTCGAAGACGTGTCGAGCGCAGCCGGACCAGCGATCCTGCGCAAAGCGTCCGGTCGTGGGCTGGCCATCGGAGATCTGTGGAATAACGGCAAGATCTCCGCAGTGATTACTAATATGGGACAGGCTCCCAGCTTGCTGATGAACCAAATGAGCTATCCCAATCACTGGATTGCCATAAAGGCCGTGGGGACAAAGTCCAACCGCGACGGCATCGGCGCGCGCATAACGGTGAAAACGGGTGGGAGGATTTTCGCAGATGAGGTACGCAGCGGTTCGAGCTATAACTCCTCAAACGACATGCGCGTGCACTTCGGTTTAGGCACAGCAGCGAGAATCGATTCGCTAGAAGTGCGATGGCCCGGCGGCCTGGTTGAGAGCTTTGATGCAAAAGTAGACACGATCAACACGGTAAGGGAGGGAAGTGGCAAACTAACTGCAAAGACCGCCGGGACACGTAAGCCACCTGGATAAACCCCATCTGATCTGTCCCGAGAGGTTCAGCTCGGGGCGCTGTAGAGAAAAGCGATTCGCCTCTGATTGAAGAGCGGTGCCTGCCTCTAGTTCACAATCGACAGATCAGCAGCTCTCTCTCATATACCATTTCGGGAGGAAGGTGATCGTGCAATTTGATGAACAGCTCTTCGTGGCCGATTACCTCTGATTTCCAGGCTTCGCGATCGACTGTCTGCAGCTCTTCGAATTTTTCGCGAGGAAAATCCAGAGCGCGCCATTCGATGTCTTCGTAGCGCGGCACCCAGCCGATGGGAGTCTCGCGGCCGACCACACATCCATGGACGCGATCGACGATCCACTTCAGTACCCGCATGTTCTCGCGGTACCCGGGCCAGAGAAAGTTTCCATTCTGGTCTTTGCGGAACCAGTTCACGTGGAAGATGCGCGGGGTCATGCTGAGGTGCTTCTGCATCTTCAGCCAGTGACGGAAATAATCGCCCATGTGATATCCGCAGAACGGGATCATAGCCATGGGATCGCGGCGAACTTTGCCTATTGTGCCGGCTGCCGCTGCAGTCATCTCCGACCCCATCGTGGCGCCGGCATAGACTCCGGCGCTCCAATTGAAAGCCTGGTAGACGAGCGGCATAACCGTGGCGCGGCGGCCGCCAAAGATGAAGGCACTGATCGGCACGCCGTGCGGGTCTTGCCATAGGGGATCGATTGTCGGACACTGCGATGCCGGTGCTGTGAAGCGCGCATTCGGATGGGCTGCTTTCGCGCCGGTTTGCTTGGCAATCTCCGGAGTCCAGCGATTCCCCTGCCAGTCCAGACACTCGGCGGGCGGCTCTTTCGTCATACCTTCCCACCAAACTCCGCCATCCGGCGTGAGCGCGACGTTGGTGAAGATGGTATTGCGCGACAGCGTCGCCATCGCATTTGGATTTGTCTCCCAGGAAGTTCCGGGAGCGACGCCGAAGAATCCCGCCTCGGGATTGATAGCGCGCAGCTGACCTTTTTCGTCAGGACGAATCCAGGCAATGTCATCACCAACCGTCCAAACCTTCCAGCCCTCGAAGCCTTTGGGCGGGACCAGCATGGCGAAATTGGTCTTTCCGCAGGCACTGGGAAATGCCGCGGCTACGAAGGTTTTTTCTCCCTGCGGAGACTCCACGCCGAGGATGAGCATGTGCTCGGCCATCCAGCCTTCGTCGCGTGCAATGGTCGATGCGATGCGAAGAGCGAAGCACTTCTTTCCCAGCAGAGCGTTCCCGCCGTATCCGGAGCCAAACGACCAGATCTCGCGGCCCTCGGGAAAATGCACGATGTACTTTTCTTTGTTGCAGGGCCAGGGAACATCTTTCTGTCCCGGAGCCAATGGCACGCCAACGCTGTGCATGCAGGGAACTACGCGCTTCACGTCTTTGTCGATCTCGCGAAAAACCGGAAGCCCGATCCGCGTCATGATCCGCATGCTGACGACCACGTAGGCCGAATCAGTGAGCTGGACACCGATCTGTGACATCGGCGAATCAATCGGCCCCATGCAGAAGGGCAGGACGTACATGGTGCGTCCGCGCATGCAGCCATCAAATAGTCCCTTCAGCTTCCGCCGCATCGAGAAAGGCTCTTCCCAGTTGTTCGTGGGACCGGCGCCGTCTTTGGAGAAAGAACTGATAAAGGTGCGATCTTCGACTCTGGCAACATCGCTGGCATCGGAGCGCGCGTAATAACAACCGGGCCAGAGTTTCTCATTCAGCTTTACGAAGGTGCCATTCTCGACCAACTGCGAGCACAGCCGTTCGTATTCCTCCTGGGAACCATCTACCCAGTGGATGTTCATAGGCTGGGTCAGCTCCGCCATCTTCTCTACCCAGCGGACTAAATGTTTGTTGGTGGTTAGGGGCTGCGTTCGGTCGATCGTCTGCGCTATGGCCATGTCGTTATAAATTCCTGAATCTTACGATTATAAATAGATAGATGAATGTGGCATCCCATCGGTCTCCACAGGGCCGGCGCCGGCTCACACCCAGATCGGGGAAAGCAAGGGTCTGGCGGAGACCCCGAGGGCATCTAATCCGTAAACCTCGTGTTCTCTGAATGTATGGGTACGAATAGTGGGCGGCGCTCAATGATGACCCCGTGTTCTCCACGGCCGTGCTGCTTCGTAATGCTGGCGTTTCTCCTGGTCATCTCTGCATTCCCACAGGAGAAAGAAGATGGACCTCTTGATTCGTCCTTGCCGGAGGGCGTCACCGTCCGGTCCATCGTCAAGCGCTTCGCTGCGCAGGAGCAGACCTTCAAGCAAGCCCGCGAGCACTACACCTACCGCCAGGTAGTGAGGATGCAAACGCTCGACGATAGAGGCTTCCCCGACGGTGAATACAACGATACTTTCGACGTCACGTTCAACGATCAAGGCGAGCGAGTAACGAAGCAGGTTTCCCATCCGCGCGACACGCTCAAGCGCATTCGTGTGACCGAGGAAGACATCGACGACATGCGCAATCGTCTGCCTTTCGTGCTCACGACTGATGAGATTCCGGATTACAACATCAGATACCGTGGCCAACAAGAGACGAGCGGAACACACGCTTTCGTATTCGACATCTCTCCGAAGGCGATGGAAGAGAACAGACGTTATTTCGAGGGCCGCATCTGGGTTGATTCCAACCAATACCAGATCGTGAAGAGCGCAGGGAAAGCCGTGCCCGACATCTACAACCAGAATGGCGAGAACCTCTTTCCCACCTTCGCTACATATCGCGAACTAGTAGACGGCAAGTACTGGTTTCCGTCTTATACGAAGTCCGACGACTACCTGCATTTCAGTACCGACTCCATACACGTAGTCGAGACCGTTGACTACATCAACTACAAGCGCTTCGGCGCCGAGTCGCGCATTATTTTTGACGGCAAACAAATTGGTTCGGACGAGCCGCAGCAATCGCGCGACCAACGTGGAAGCGCAAGTCCGCAGTCTGGGCCACAGTCGTATCCCACTCAGAATGATCGTCCTCAGAACAACGCACCGCCGGCAAATCCGCAGCAATCTGCTCCGGCGCAACGTTCGCGTACGCCACAGCAGCCTGTGAACCCACCGCCTCAGCCCGCGCAATATGTGCAGCAGGCGCTAATGTCTCTGGAACGAGAGATTTCGGATGTGATTACGAAAAAGGAGGTCTCGATCCTTAATCGCATTCTGACCGACGACTACCAACTCATCAGCGCCAACGGCGACTCGGAGAGCAAGTTCGATTTTCTCAGCGACGTTCAGAAGGGACGCGCCGGAACATTTGGGCAGCCTGAAAACATGCAAGTCCAGGTGAATGGTGATCGAGCCGTCGTGACAGGTGAGCGCGAGGAATCGATTCCCATTGATCGGAACCGAGTACAAACGGCGCGCGTCCGTTTTACCGATACCTTTGTCCGGCGAGCAGGGGAGTGGCTCTTGACGCAGACAAAAGAGGCGGCAGCTCGCAGGTAGAGACGCAGAACGTGAATGCGGGCCCTCCCCGGGGTTTTGACTTTGGTTCCTCCAGAGACTGTGAGTCATATCCGTCAACCATAGGTGAATCGACGTTTACAACATTGAGGCAAACACCTGGGTAAGGACGCTCCAGATCCACGTTATCCTGCAGGTAAGCAACTGCATCTAAGGGTCTGCCATGGAACATTGGGAACAATACGAGATTTGGAAACTGATCCCAGGAAACTCGCGCTGGGAACTCGTGGCGGCGTTTCGCGATTTCGATGTGGCCTCAGCTGTTGCGAGGCAACGCGACCACAGTCTTCGGCTGATTCGTGCAGTCTATGAAGGCAACAAGCTGGCTGAACATCATGTGATCGCGGAAATCGGACGAACGCGGCAAACAGCCTAGCGAATTTCTTCTGAGCTCATGCTCCTGATTGCGTTGTCGGGAATTTCGCTTTACTATCGCCCCTGAGTGTCCACCGTAAAGACTACTTCAGAGATGCGTGAGCGAGTCGTCTCAGCCGGAATGGTGGACGACGATGCATCGTTTGAATTGAAGCTTCGGCCGCGCAGACTTCAGGAGTTCATTGGGCAAAAGAAAGTAAAAGATAATCTTGCAGTTGCTATCCAAGCTGCAAAATCGCGTGGTGAAGCCCTTGACCACGTTCTGCTCTACGGTCCGCCAGGATTAGGGAAGACCACACTGGCAACCATCATCGCCAACGAGCTCGGCGTCGATTATCAGCAGACCTCAGGCCCCACGCTACAGATTAAGGGCGACCTCACCGCCATCCTGACAAACGTTCGCGAGAAACAGGTTCTTTTCTTCGACGAAGTGCACCGTTTGCAGGCTGCTTTGGAAGAGATCCTGTACTCGGCGCTCGAGGACTACAAGCTCGACATCATCGTCGGCCAGGGACCGTCGGCCCGCACACATACCCTCGACGTAAGGCCATTTACGTTCGTGGCCGCTACTACGCGAGCAGGTCTGCTGTCTGCGCCGTTACGCTCACGGTTTGGCATCGTACTGCGCCTGGAGTTTTATTCCGACGAAGACCTGAGAATTATTGTTACGCGCTCCGCGGAGATTCTCGATGTAGCGATCGACCAAGAAGGGGCACTGGAGATCGCGAGCCGGGCGCGCGGCACGCCGCGAATCGCAAATCGCTTGCTGCGGAGATGTCGTGACTATGCGCAAGTGCGTGGAGCCGGCCATATCGATCGCCCGACCGCACAAGCAGCGCTCCAGATGCTCGAAGTCGACAAGCACGGCTTCGACGAAATGGATCGCCGATTAATGCTTGCCATTATCGAAAAGTATCAAGGTGGCCCGGTGGGGCTCAACACACTCGCTGCGGCTTTGGCTGAAGAAGCCGACGCGATCGAAGATATCTATGAGCCCTTTTTGATCCAAATCGGATTCCTGGATCGCACGCCACGCGGTCGTGTGGCTACCCAATTGGCCTATGACCATTTCGGGATCGCCGCACCGAGGAAGCAGCAACCGCTTTTTTAACAGGACACGGAGGGCACAGAGGAGTTGCGGCTTAGCCTTTGCGATTCTGAAATTCGAAGTGGATGCGGCCCTGTCGTTTCCTGCTCGTTTGTTGCCGCTCTCACATGTCCTCTGTGCCCGCTGTGTCCTCTGTGGTTTAGACTTTCCTTTCGCTCATGAGCAGAAAACTCTTTGGTACTGATGGAATTCGTGGAGTTGCCGGCGAATTTCCCCTCGATGGTGGCACGGTGTTTGCCATCGGGCGGGCCCTCGGACATCATCTCGCGCGCGGCAATCGACGCCCGCGAGTTGTAATTGGTCAGGACACACGTGAGTCGAGCGCATGGATTGCGGCTGCCGTTGCCGCCGGTCTCGCCTCCTGGACCGCTGAAGTCTCTTCCGCTGGCGTGATTACCACTCCGGGAATTGCCTACCTGACGCGCGAGCTCGGCTTCGACGCAGGCGTGGTGATCTCGGCCTCACACAATCCCTGGACCGACAACGGAATAAAGGTGTTCGGCGGCGATGGGTACAAGCTCTCCGATGAGATTGAGCTTTCCATCGAAAAGGAAATCTTTCGCCTCATTGAGAATGGCGGAAGCCCTGAAGCTCGACCGCAAGTACTTCCGACTCTGCCGGGAGATCACGACCTACGCAAACGTTACGAGACCTGGCTGAAGTCTCGCGTCCCAGTTCCCAAGGTTCGGGGAAAGATCGTCATTGACTGTGCCAATGGAGCGGCAAGCCCGTGCGCTCCCGAGCTTTTTGCCATGCTCGGGATCGAGGCCGAGTTCATTCATTACGATCCCAACGGCAAGAACATCAACGACCACTGCGGAGCTCTTTACCCGCAGGTTGTGGCCGAGGCGGTGAAGAAACGCGGCGCAGTGATGGGCGTAACTTTTGACGGCGATGCCGACCGCGCTCTCTTCGCCGATCGTCATGGGAATGTCGTGAATGGGGATGCTGTATTGCTGATGGCGTCACGGGACCTGCAATCTCGGAATGAGCTTGAAGCGGCCATGGTGGTTGCCACTACGATGTCCAATATGGGATTGGAGGCCGCTCTGAAACGCTCTGGCATCCGTATGTTGCGCGCTCCAGTTGGCGATAAGTACGTCCTCGAGGAGATGCGGAAGAACGGAGCGATCCTGGGCGGCGAGCAGTCGGGACACATCATTTTTTCCCGAATTGCAACTACGGGCGACGGACTGCTAACCGCTCTTGTAGTACTCGATGTCGTTTCCCGCACGGGAAAGCAGCTTGATGAACTGGTGGCCGACCTGAAAGTCTTTCCGCAGCTCATCAAGAACGTGCGAGTTCGGGAAAAACAGCCGCTCGAGGAAATCAATACAGTGAGGTCGGCCATCCGTCGAGCGGAGCAAGACTTGGAAGGCAGCGGCCGCGTTGTGGTCCGATACTCCGGCACTGAGCCGTTGGCGAGAGTGATGATTGAGGCTGAGTCGCAAGAGAAGATGCAACGGCACATTGAGGCGATTGCCGGTGCCATCCATGAGGCGATCGGCGCGTAAAATGGTCTTCACCTCAGGTATTACCCCGAGTCGCTGTAAGTGCAACAAAACACAATGAACATGCGGGGTCTAGAAGTTTTCCACAATCGAGTTTTTTTGTGCTACCATCCGTTGAGTTTTTAAACTTTAACGATTTAGCAACGAACGCTCAGCCTCCAACCTTCACAGCAATTCGCGAAGGAATTTTCAGGCTCAAAAAAATTTGATTCGGCGTCTCCGTTCCCCTGTTCGGGCGCCAATAGCCGCTGTTCCCAGACGGAATTTCCGTTCTGACCGAACTGCGGACATTTTTTGGTAAGGCATCAATGTCCCTTTCAACTTCCGCTGCAGCTCAAGTGAATCCATGGATGCGAATTCTTGGCGCCCTGGAAAAGAAAATTAATCGTCATTCCTACGAAACCTGGCTCAAGCCCACTCGCTTCAGTCACGCCGTGGGCAAGGTGATGTTTGTCCGCGTGCCGACTGCGGAGTTCCGCCACATAGGCGACAAGTACGGCGACCTCATCTGTGAGGCTGTCGACAACCTGGGCCTGGAGTTTGAAGATTTTCAGTTCGTTACCGTTGATGAGGATCCATCTGTTGTTGCGCAACGTCCACCCTCGCAGCCAATTCCAGTTCAATCAGCAGGGCATCATCCCGGAAATGGCGGCGCAGCACTTAGGTCGGGTGCCGGAGTTGGACCCTCTCAATCGCGCTTTGATTGGGAGACTGCGGCACAACTAAATCCCAAGTACACCTTTGAGGCTTTCGTTATCGGGAGTGGGAACCAATTCGCACATGCTGCATCGCGTGCGGTCGCTGAACGTCCCTCAAAGGCCTACAACCCGCTCTTCCTGTATGGCGGAGTGGGAATGGGCAAGACGCACTTGATGCAGGCGATCGGACATGAAGTAAAGAAGCGTATGCCGGAGGCTTCCATCTGCTATGTGTCGAGCGAGAAGTTCACCAACGAGATGATCAACTCGTTGCGCTATGACAAGATGACCAGCTTCCGCGACAAGTTCCGCAATGTCGATGTACTGCTCATCGACGACATTCAGTTTCTGGCCCAGAAAGAGCGCACGCAGGAAGAGTTCTTCCATACCTTTAACGCCTTGCATGAGTCGATGAAGCAGATTGTGATCGCCAGTGATCGTCCGCCGAAAGAGCTGGCCGAAATCGAGGATCGCTTGCGCAGCCGCTTCGAATGGGGACTGATCGCGGATATTCAGCCGCCGGACCTCGAGACAAAGGTCGCGATTCTGCAGAAGAAGAGCGAGACTGAGCGTGTGGCGCTGCCGACTGACCTGGCTCTCTATATCGCCTCGAATGTTCGCACCAACGTCCGCGAGCTCGAAGGTGCGTTAATTCGTTTAATCGCCTACTGCTCTTTGACTGGAGCCGAAGTTACTTTGAGCACCGCACAGCAGGTGCTGAAGAACTTTATCGACTCCCAGGCGCGAAAGATCAGCATTGACGCCATTCAAAAGGCAGTCGCCGAGCAATTTGGATTGCGGACGCCGGAGATCAAGCAGAAGAACAACTCGCGATCGATTGTGGTGCCGCGCCAGATCGCGATGTACCTGGCCAAGCAGATGACTGAAGCGTCGTTGCCGGAGATTGGTCGGCAATTCGGTGGAAAGCATCACACCACCGTGATGCACTCAATCGCGAAGATCGATGAGCAGCGCCGTGCCGACAAAGATCTGAATCGGCTAATTAACAAGCTCACCGAGACGCTAAACGGATGAGGGGAAGTTCTCAGTAATCAGTATTCAGTTTTCGGTGAGAGCCCGGGCTTACCGGGCTCTTGCTGTTACTGAGAACTGATCACTGAATACTTTTCAAATCCCCAGCCCGTACCGATCCTTCAATATCACTTTGTGGTGAAGTTCGTGTCCGGCGATGATGTAGGCAAGCGCGCGCACACTGACTTCGACATTGTTAGCTATTCCAGTTCGTTCCCAGGCTCCAGGTTCCAGGTTGCGAAATAGCGAGATGGTTGCGCGCCGCACTTGCTCGAATTCTCGCCCCAAATTCCCCACGCTACGCTGGTCAAAGCTGCCGTTCTTCACGTAGTCATCCTGCTCGAACCCAGGGAGAGGGGTGCGATCTTGTCGTGCTATGCACAAGGCACGGTAGGCCATGACGCGTTCAGTGTCGATGAGGTGACCTAGCACTTCCTTGACGCTCCATTTTCCCGGCTCGTAGCGGAAGGTACTGTGTTGCTCAGAGAGGTTGCGCAGCAGGATTAGAGTCTCAGAAAGTTGCTGATCGAGCGCAACGAGCACATCATCGTCGAGAACAAGGGAAATGTAGCGGTGATAGTAAGGATCGTATTCCGACGTTGCCGGACGCACTACACTTGCAGACATGCGACCTCCAGGCTCCAAGATCTTTGACTTCGGCGCCTGCATCGATGGTAGCAAGCCGGGATGGGCTGACATCAGGCTTCTATAATCATTCTCGATGGCTACTGCGGTCTCACCGGACATTCGCACGAAGTACGAAGCGGTAATCGGGCTGGAAGTCCACGTCCAGCTGCTTACCGTGACAAAGGCATTCTGCGGATGTTCTGCGAAATTTGGTGCGCCTCCAAATGCGAATGTCTGTCCGGTGTGCCTGGGACTTCCGGGGGCGCTGCCGGTTTTGAATCGTAAAGCAGTGGAGTACGCGGTTCGTGCAGCCATGGCGCTGAATTGCGAGATCCGCGAGACCTCAATCTTCGCCCGCAAGAACTACTTCTATCCTGACCTTCCCAAGGGCTACCAGATTTCACAGTACGACAAGCCAGTCGCGGAGCATGGTTACATCGATGTGGCAGGAGGAAACGCCCCCCCGCGACGGATCGGGATCACGCGCCTCCACCTCGAAGAAGATGCCGGCAAGAGCATGCACGATGGTCTTCCCGATTCGGCACACTATACTTACGTCGATCTAAACCGCTCGGGCGTGCCGCTGGTAGAGATCGTCAGCGAGCCCGACATGCGCTCTCCCGATGAAGCCTACGAGTACCTCACGCGCCTCAAGGAGATCATTCTTTATACCGGCGTGAGCGACTGCAACATGGAGGAGGGCTCGTTGCGCTGCGACGCCAACGTAAGCGTGCGTCCTCGTGGCCAGCAGAAGTTCGGCACCAAGGCTGAGGTAAAGAACGTAAATTCCTTCCGTTTTATCCGGGAAGCTCTCGAATACGAAATCGAGCGCCAGATCGAGGTTGTGGAGTCAGGCGAAAAAGTTGTTCAGGAAACGCGGCTGTATAACCCCAGCGAAAGCAAGACCTACAGCATGCGCTCGAAGGAAGAAGCGCACGACTACCGCTACTTTCCCGAGCCAGACCTGATGCCGCTGGTTGTCGATGCGCAGTGGCAGGCGCAGATTCGGTCGTCACTTCCCGAATTGCCTGAGGCTCGCCGCCAACGACTAATCGCCGAATACGGCATCACGCCTTACGACGCTGGCGTGTTAACGGCAACGCAGTCGCTCGCCGATCAGTTCGAACAAGCTGCTCAGTCGGCAAAGAATCCCAAGCGGGTGGCTAATCTCGTACAAAGCGAAATCATGGGGCGACTCAAAGCCCGGGGCCTGGAAATTGAGCAGTCGCCCATCAGCATGAAAGGCATTGCTATGTCCGCCGATCTCGTAGACAGCGGCGCGATCTCAGGCAAAATGCTCAAAGACCTCTACGACCTGGCTTTCGAGCGCAATCAAGATTTTCCCGCCGTCTACGAACAGGAAAAGCCGCAACAGATCACTGACACCACCGCAATCGAGAAGATGATCGATGAGGTAATCGCTGCCAATCCCAAGCAGGTGGAGCAGTATCGCGCCGGAAAAAAGACCGTCGCAGACTTCTTCGTTGGGCAAGTAATGAAAGCCTCCAAGGGACAGGCGAATCCGGCTCTCGTGAACGAGATCCTCTCCCGCAAGCTCGAATAGTTTTTTGTTGTCATTCCGAAGCGAAGCGAGGAATCCCTGCCTCCTCCCACCAGTCTCGTGTTCATAGGGATTCCTCACCGCAACTTCAGCGGTTCGGAATGACAACCACAAAATTTCTGAACGATTTCCCAAACAGCCCGTTCTTCAGTCATGAGACGTAGCATGGGTGGCTTTGAGCGATACATGCCCGGTCCGATGGTCTTCGAACTCACTGAAAGGGAGCCTGACTGCATGGCGGATAATGCAGTTGCTCCAGAGATCGAAGCGCTTGTTCGGGAGCATTCTCGATTGGTCTTTCGCATCGCCTATTCCGTGGTTCGCAATCATGCTGACGCTGAGGATGTGGTGCAAGAGGTTTTCCTGCGCGTGGCAAAGCATGGAACTGCCGGCATCGCGGACACAAAAGCCTGGATCTCGCGCATTGCCTGGCGCGCTTCTGTAGATCGCTATCGGCAATTTGACCGGAGGAATCAGGAGGAGTTCGACGAGCGGGTTCACGCTTCACACACTCGTCTGTCAGGAACCGAGCAGGAAACCATCTCGCGGGAAATGCTGGCTTTGCTGGATCGCATGATAGCCGTGCTGCCCAAAAAAGAACGTGATGCATTGTTGCTCACATCCGTGGAAGAGATGAGCAGCGCTGAAGCTGCCACGGTGCTGGGCACGACCGAGACATCCATCCGTGCGCGAGTATTTCGCGCCCGCCAGAAACTCGCGGAAAAATTGCAGAAAGTAGCAGGAACGAAGTATGGGCGGTGAGAACCGAAAGCCTGAATCCGAAGACCTAGATCACTGGTTGAATCTTGCTCTACGGGAGCGAGCGAATGCGGAACCGCGAAGCGGTCTTGAAGAGCGCGTGCTGACGCGGCTCGCCACCCAGCCGCGGAAGCAACAGTTCGCCCGGTGGCAAGTGTGGGCTGCTGCCGCGGCAATTTTCGTGATCGTTCTTACGCTCGCGCTGAGTTATCCGCGCCGCCATGATCAGGTTGCTAATGAGCAACCGCCGACGGTATCGCCGGAGCACAAAACGAGACGTAATGAGCTAACACCGGAGCAACGGCAATCCGCGACACAAGCGCATGCCGCCAGCGTTAGAGACGCAGCATGCTGCGTCTCCAAAAGGATGGTGGCGAAGAACACGCCGCCCGCAGTTCGCAGCGAACCCGAACCATTGCCGAAGCTAGCCAGCTTTCCTGCTCCGCGTCCCGAGACCAGGCAGGAACGCCTGCTGGCGCAACTTGCCGGACAGCCAGAGATCGTTGAGGTCGCGAGTGCCTCAACTGATTCGTCGCCCCTAAAAGAACTATCGATTCCGGAATTGAAAGTCGATCCGATGGAAGGAACTCCGCCGGACCTGGTCCAACCAGACCAATTTGGGAGGAAAGATGCTTCACAAGAACGTCGGTAGATATGCAATCTGTCTCATTATCTTTCTTGTCGGCACTGGGCTTTTTGCGCAAGAGCCAAGAGCACCACAGCCAACGAGTACCTATAAGCTCGATTACGTCTTCTCAGAGAACCAGGACGGAAAGAAAGTAAATGCCCGCAGCTACAGCACCCTTGTTCGAGTTCGCGAGCGCGGCAGCATCCGCCTTGGCAGCCGCATTCCGGTGGCCGTCGGAGCGGCAAAGGACGGGAGCGGCAACCAGGTTCAATATATGGATATTGGCGTCAACCTCGATTGCCGCATCGCAGAAGAACTCGATTCAGGAATCGATCTCTTTACCAACGCAGAGGTGACCAGCCTCACAGACGCGAATCGCGTCGGCAACCCAGTAGTTCGACAATCGAAAATCCAAGTTGAGAGCATCGTCCCGGTAGGGAAGCAAGTGCTTCTCACCAGCGCGGACGAAGTGGACGGGACCAGGCGCTTACAGCTTGAGGTGACGGCGACTAAGGTGAAGTAGAGACGCGGCATGATGTGATCGCGCCTTTTTCTTTTTTAGTTAGAGCAACGGATAGCGAAAATATTTCTTGGCTTGCTTCTAAGCTGTTGAGCAGATTGAAGCGAAAAAGTGATAGAGCAACGGATGAAGATTGATTTTTCCTCCTTGCCTGCGGCATCATGCGGAGGTGCGTGTGAATTCCAATTTAGGAATGCCCAGGTTGTTGGTAAAGACCTCCTCGATCACCGGCAGCAGGCCTGATGGCTGTCTGGCAGGCGCTTCGGTTTCGAAGAATCCCCGAACAATCCCCGGAGGCGTCGGGGATTCTCGGGGATCATTCCCGAAGTTGCCGGGGATCATCCCGGGGATTGATCCCCGAATCCCCGGGGATACCTCGGGGATTCCATCCGCTAAGTCCTTTGGATTTGGGGATCAAGCAAAAAAGCGAGTTTTGCTCGTGAGGCGGCATGGTGACGGCAGTTCCACCGAGGTTCTATTCGGAGCAAAATCCAACTTCGGAGCTCACCCATCAGTTAATTTCGACAAGCGGTAACTGGATTCGTCTCTCCGTGCAGCATCGAAGCCTGTTACTTTGCCCGTTCCGCCTTGCCGATCAAAGCCTTCAGCAGCATGTTCACGAGCGTCAGCAGAATGGCGCCAACAAGGGCAGAGCCGAAAGACCGGATAAAGAATCCAGGCACTATTGCCGAGGTGATCTTCAGGATGATCGCGTTGATCACGAACCAGAAGAGTCCAAGCGTGAGGATCGTGAATGGGAACGTGAGGACCTTGAGCACGAGTCCGAGCGTGGCGTTGAGGAAGCCAAAGACCAGTGCGCCGATTAACGCCGCTCCGAGCCCGTTCACAGAAAAGCCGGGGACGACGTAGGAAACGATCAGCAGACTCAGGGACATTAACAGCCAGCGAACGAGAGCGTAGATCATAGCGAGCAGACCAACCGCTCGCCTTAATAGATTTCCGCTTCGAGGAGATGCAGATCGACGAGCAGTCCGTACGTCCTCAGCAGGTTATATATCATGAAGCCCTGTAAGAACAGGGGCAGAAGCATCATAAAGATGCCGTCGCCCATCATGGCGGTTACCACAATGAATATGGTCCTGCATGTGTACAAGCCGATGGCGAACAGCAACGCCTTAAGGTTCAACTTATAGGTGTACACCCCGACAATCGCGAACGCGACAAAAACGATTCCCGAGCTGATGGCGACCGGCAAATTCTCTCTGCTGAAATAGGTTTCGAAGAGCGACAGAGCAGCAACTGCAAAGAAGCGCGCTGAAGCGCGTTGAACCAATCGCGTGACCAGGCTTCGAGACGCCGAAGTATCAACTTTCTTGGCTATGAAAGTAGTCTCGTTGAATACAGTTTCTTTTTGAGGCTCTTCTTCCTTGGAGGTCTCTGCAGCCTTCTTCTCAAGATAAGTGACGTCCTCTACGTTCTTGATCCTGAGGTTGGGACCTTGATAAATCGTCTCCCTGTCCGGCATGATCAGGTCATGCGCAATGCGGCCTAGCTTGGCGAACATCTCCGGAATGGCGCCTTCATGAACTGTCTCAGTTTGTGGCTTGCCGAGTTGCGTTAGCTGCGCCGCCGAGTACTTCCGGGTGATGTGCTCGGGAATATCGCCGCCATGAACCGTCTCCTTCACGGAGGCTCCGCCGGCGTTCGGATGCTTCGGCTTAAAGAGGTCTATTTCAGGACCGTCGTAGACGGTTTCCTTGACAGGCGTGGGGGTGGTATCGCTGCTCATGGCTGGACCAAGGTCGCCCTAACATAACTTGGCTTCTAGCTCGATTCTGAGCGTAAATGAGCACGCGATCATCACTAGTAACCGCGTTAACGATTACGTTGGTAAGTTCCGCCTCCGGCCACGCCTCCACGGACGGCATGGTAGAGACAAAAGCATGCTCCAGGTAAACGGCCGCGTTTCCCTGGTTTGAATCGTTGAACTGACCACTGAAAACTTGTCTATCGTCTCCCACGTCCTCGCATCATCGGCACTGGCGCAGCTCCCTTGTAATCTCTCGGGTACACGACAACGAAGCGGCGCTCGGCTTCCCCCGAGCTTTCGGTTCGGAGGTCGGCCTGGTCGCGCATGGCTAGGTGAAGCATGCGCCGTTCGCGCGCGGACATTGGAGCAAATTGATAGGGTTGACCGGTCTTGCGCACGCGTTCGGCGGCGACTTCCGCGGCCAGTTTCAGCTCCTGTGCGCGCAGCGTTTTGAAGTTCATGCAGTCGAAGCTGAGCTTGTCATGCTCCTCCGACTCCAGGCGTAGCACTTTCAATGAGACATGCTCCAGCGCGCGCAAGAGCTCGCCATTGCGCTCAAGGAGCAGCGGGCTATCCGGGCCGGCGAAATCGACTACGATTTCAGGACTCTCTCCCAGGTCAGTATTCACTGGAGGATTCGCGCTGATGCGATACTTCAAGCGAAATCCAGCTAGCTGAATGGTATTGCGCAGGACTTCGTCAACACGTCGGGCGGCGGCAACTCGATCTTGGATCGGCATGGCTGGGGAGGACGGTCACCTCTGCGAGTTACTAAACAACATTTCTAACATCGTTCAGCCAACTGCGCTACCTGTCCATTGGGAGCATTGAGTAACTTGCACTCGGAGCGGCACGCTAGGGGAGCTTCCGGCGTCCGAGGGATGCGGCAAATACACCGCCGGCGGTCGAGAGCAACAGGAAGGCAATGAGAAACAGAAACATTCCGAAGACAACCAGCACGGCGAGTCCTTCGGGAGTCTGGGCCCATTGGGAAATCGCCTGCACATCGTGATTGTTCGCGGCGGCCTGATCCAGCGAGCTGCGCAGCAATGCGCGAATCTGCTCACCTTGATGCATCACCAGCGTCGCGATGGCCAGGTATGACGACGTAAATACTGCGAAGAACAGAAACCCCAGAAGTCCGGCGAGAGCGCCGATCTTTCCACCGATCGTCGATGACAACAGTACCAATGGAGATCGCCGTCGATATAGGACCACAGCCAGCCAGCCACCACCAAGCATCCATAACGGGAACAACGCACTTACTACGGGTAGCATCGAGCCGATCGCCATTACTAATCCGGCGGTGCTGGCGGAGGGCAGTGCGTGCTTCCAGTTCATCGATAGACCGGAGCCCTGTGGTAGCGCGTCCGAAGCTGCCGACTCGGGATTGCCCGTGGGTGAAGTTGAGATCGCGACTTCCGGAACACGGACCTGAGGGGCGCCGCACTGGCTACAAAAAGCAGTATCGGCACTCAAAACGGCACCGCAACGATGGCAGGTTTGTTCCACTCGTCGAACTTAAATCAGTGGCTTAAGAGTGTGCAAGCGGAAGAGACTAGTCCGTTGTCGGTAATCAGGCGTCGGCAAGATCGAACTCCCATTACTCATTATGGGCAAATTCAATACTTTTTCTTTAGATCGAATCTTTCTCGCCGTGCTTCTGTACGTAGACCAGCGCGATGTTGCTGCCGCCGTCTTCCGGTTTTACGGCGACGATGTGCTGCTTGTCGTTGGTGCCGGTCTTCAGCTCAAGAGTGTTTCTGTCGCCTGAAGAGTAGGTAAAGTCCTTTCCGTTGCTCCGTTCACTGCCGCATGTGAGCTGATTCCCCTGATCCTCATTGCGACCATGCAGCGAAACATCTCCGCCCTTACACTCGAGAAACTTGCCATATTTCTGCTGAAGATCCTTGCGGTACCAGTCGAGGACCTTCTCGGGAGCATCATCGGAGTGGTAGTTGAGAGCGATTACCTTCAACTGTCCCCATGGGCTTGCGATGTTCACATTCGCCTGGTCGTGATCGTGACCGCGCTTGGGAACCAACCGGGAGCCAGGATAAACACTCAATCCAGTTTCCTCCGGCTTTACCTGGTCGGTACGAACACTCACGGAACCGAAGGGGGTTTTCACGTCGACGTTATCGCCGTTGTCGCTCTTCTTGACATTTACGCAGGCGCTCAACGCCAGCACGGCACTCAACAACAAGAAGCCAGAGACTACATCTATGCGCGAATTCATTCGATTTGAGCTGCTCCTGATGTGGACTTTACGGGCGCTGGGCAACGCGCAGTTCTTCGGGCTTGAGTTCCAAACCGAAACCACGTTCAGCGATGCCCGGCAGACTAACCGGAAGCTTACCCTTGAGTTGCATCTCGCCGAAAAGCAGCTTCACTGCGCTGCGTTCCGCAGTCGGCGCATTCGAGTATGTGCAAATATACGTCTGCACGCTGGGAAAGTTGGACGCTAGATATGGATTCCCCATGGCAATTACAGCTGTCTTTTGCCCCGCAACGTCCAACAACTGCTGCATCAGATTCCCTGTGGCGTCGTTTAATCCGACGGTGTTAGTTAGTTGTCCGTTGACAATCGTTTGCTTAGCTGCGGTGGGTACCACATAAGCCGCAACTACCACCTTCTCAGCTTGCTTGACGGCATCAAGGATTTCCGGCGTCATTCCGCGCGCGATGGACCCATCTACAACATAGACTTTGGTCCCACGGGCTCGGCGCCGCAGTTCAATTTCAAATACCCGGCCGTACTCACTGCGCACGTCGTCGGTGATCACTACGCCAACCAATGCCATTCCGGCGCTTGGAGAACGATACGCGCCTCCCGTCCCGCTGGTTCCGGGAATCTGTTGCGTCGAAAGCGGCAGAGGGAGCACTTGTCGATTGTCTCGGACCAGAGTTGCAGCCGAGTCGGCAACCTGCTGTGCGAAATCGATGCTCTGCGGGAGGCTCACGACGCGCGCGACATTTTCCAGATCTACTCGCCTGGCCTTATGCAATCCAAGCGATGCCTTCGCACGCAGAATTTTGAGCACCGAGGCATCAATCTGCTGCTGCGAAATCTCTTTGCTCCTCACTGCTTCAACCAGACCTTTGAAAGCCCCTTCGAGATCAGAGGGCAGTAGAACCATATCGTTTCCAGCCTTCACGGCATCCACTGCGGCGCGTCCGGCGGGATTGGGTCCATTCTCGGGATAGAGACGCGTCAATCCATGCATCTCAAGGGCATCGGTCACGATGAGACCCCGAAAATGCATCTTGTCTCTTAGCAAGTCCGTCACGATCTTGTGTGACGTAGTCGCAACCTTGTCCGCATCGGGCTCCAAAGCAGGAATCGTAACGTGCGCAACCATGATGGAATCCACTCCGGCCTCCACAGCTTTCTGGAAGGGCGGGAGCTCGACTGATTCAAGCCGCTGGGTGTCTCCGGAGACCGTAGCAACGCCAAGATGGGAATCGGTGGCAGTGTCTCCGTGTCCAGGAAAGTGCTTGGCCGTGCTCAGCATTCCATTCTCACGCGACCCTTTTATGTAGGCTGCGACCATGGCCGCAACGGCCTGAGGGTCCTCGCCGAATGAACGCGTGTTGATGATGGGATTCTTAGGGTTGATGTTTACGTCAGCAACAGGAAAGAAATTCCAGTGCACTCCGATGGCCCGTGATTCCTGGGCGGTGATCGCGGCGAATCTTTGCTCGAGCTCCGGATTCTGTGTGGCCCCGAACGCCATCGCATGCGGAAAGGCCGGAGTCTCGTTCAGACGCATGGAGAGTCCCCGCTCAAAGTCGGCCGCGACCAGCAGTGGCAACTTCGATTCTTTCTGAAAAAGATTCGTGATCGCGGCAGCCTCATACGGAAGATCTTTCAGCAGGAGTCCGTCGTAAACGCGGACCGTCAGAATGATCGAGCCGAGGTGGTACTTCTTAATAGCGTCGCTGACTTGCCGGTATGCGTCGCTCTCTTCGTTGAGAAAATCCGCGTACGCGCGAATCTGGATCATCTGCCCAATCTTCTCTTCGACCGACATCTTCTTCAGCGTTTTTTCCGCCCATTTGTTTCCGTCGAGGGTCAGTTGAACGGGTCCTGCCTTGGAGAATTTTTCTTCTTTTGCGAAAGCAGGAAGCACAAACAAGAGGGCGATGATGATGGCACGCAGCCTGGGATTCAGCATGCAGCGAAGATATCAGAAGAATAGGCAGGGACGGCGTGGAACGAAGGCCCCTAGACTCCGCGATCTCAAGGCTACCATTAGAAAATCTTAAGCTTCTCGAGAATGTCGGTTCGTGCTTGCGAGCTCATCGGGGATTCGGATGTGACTTGCTGCGACTGGCGACTTGTTTGCTCTACCTCGCGCGCGATCATTTTAAGAACTTCTTGCTGGACCTCTGGATCGTCGCCGAACGCAGGAAACCAACTCACGTCCGGCTCGCGGCGAAACCACGTGAGCTGGCGCTTTGCGTAATTGCGGTGTGCTTGCTGAGCCGCCAGGAGAGCAACATCTGCGGTAAGCTCGCCCCGCAAGTGCTGCGTTGCCTGACGATATCCCAACGACGCCAGAGGACGAGCGACGGGACGCGGGTCGGAGTCGTGTGTGGCATCCGGCGACTGATAGGCGGTGAGCAATCGCCGCGTCTCCTCAATCAGTCCCGCTTCGAACATTCCAGCACAACGAGTATTGATGCGCTCGTATAGCACGTTCCGTTCTGGTTCCAGACCAATGCGCAGAATGCGAAATCCCGTTAGTGGATCGCGTCCCTTGTCCCACATCACCGTAAGTCGTTCACCCGCCAGCAAGCAAACCTCAATAGCTCGAATCAGTTTAGGGGTGTCATTAGGATGAATCCTGGCTGCGGCTTCGGGATCCAGTCGCGACAAAATGCGATGCAGATGTTCGATCGTCCGCTGGTCGGCCCGGCGCCGCAGGCGAATGCGCAGCTGTTCTGAGCGGGCCGGGCCTTCGAACAGCCCTTCAAGCAAGGCCCGCAAGTAGAGTCCCGTACCCCCAACCACGATCGGTAAGCACTCCCGACTGTGGATATCCGCGATCGTCTTCCGAGCCAAACGCGCATAATCGCCGGCAGTAAACTCTTCGATGGGCGATGCTACATCGATCAAGTGGTGGCGAACCCGTTGACGCTCCGCCTTGCTTGGCTTCGCTGTTCCAATGTCGAATTCGCGGTATACCGCTACCGAGTCGCAGCTTACGATCTCGCCGCCGAATTGCTCGGCAATTCTCAGCGACAGCGCGGTCTTACCGCTTGCAGTCGGCCCAAGAATCACGACGAGGAGAGGTTCGAGGCTCATATCGAATGGTAAAGGCTGAGATTATCTCAGAAGCGATTTTGGAAGGAGCACGGCTTCAAAATCGTTGCGCCCCAGCGATCACGGTCCGCTTCGCTGCAAATTGCCGCTTTGCAGGTTGAAAGCGTACACAGTCGGCTTGTCGACGCAAAACGTCTGGTTGTACCGCGTAGTCGTTGGTGTCTTTCCGACACGAACCAGAACGCTGTCATCGCTTCCCCACCCCACTACGGAAGAGTCGTACTCGCAGTCCTTGCCCAGCACTCGCTCAAACGCGTCGGGCAGTGGCAACTCGCGCACTTTGCCGGTTGTGGAATCAAGCGCCAGAGCTGACTTCACAACATCGACGTCACGGTCGTAGCCCCACACTGCAACTTCGATCAGGAGTTGGTTTCCCGTGTGCGACCAGCCAAGGACACGTATGCCGACACCTTGATCTTCGAGCCCGGCCTTTTCATAAACAACTTTGTAGTCGCTTCCGTCTTTGGAGTAGAAGAGCTGCACCTTGTTCTTGCAAAACTGCGCATCACCCATGTCTTTCGTAGCTTCAGCGATCGCCTCGGCATAGGCAAAGCCTCCACTCGACTTTGCGGTGGGTGTCTTCGCCCGGCGCGATTGGAAGTTGCTGCGGTCCTTGCCTTCCCAGCAACTCAAGGATGCTGTGTTGTTCCCCGTTTGACACATCAGCGGCAGTGCGGAAGCAAAGAGGAAGGCGCAGTGCAGCAGTATTTTCGACGTGGAAGTGCCGACCAGATTATTCATGAACCAAAGTCTATTCAGGACTTGTGGCACCGCCGCCCTCGGCTGTGGCTCTGCTCAAAGCCAACACAGGCGAGGGCGCCTGTGCCACAAGATCCGTACTTCCCTTATTCTCCGACCTTCAGTACCGCCAAGAATGCCTCTTGCGGGATATCTACGCGACCGATGCGCTTCATACGCTTCTTGCCCTCTTTCTGTTTCTCGAGGAGTTTGCGCTTGCGCGTAATATCGCCACCATAGCATTTTGCCAGTACGTTCTTGCGAATTGCCGCAACAGTTTCGCGAGCGATGACTTTGCCGCCAATGGCGGCTTGAATCGCAACTTCAAACATCTGCCGTGGAATCAGCTCCTTCATTTTGGAGGCGAGAGCGCGTCCGCGCTCGTAAGCGCTGTCGCGGTGCACGATGATCGAAAGAGCATCAACCGGATCGCCAGAGATCAAAATATCGAGTTTCACTACCGGCGACTCCCACGTACCCGAGAGGTGATAGTCGAGTGAAGCGTATCCTCGCGAAACTGATTTCAGACGGTCATAAAAGTCGAGCACGATTTCGTTGAGAGGCAGCTCATAGGTGAGCATTACCCGATTGGAGCTCACGTATTCAAAGTTCTTTTGCTTGCCCCGCTTCTCTTCCACAAGCTTGAGAATGCCGCCAACGTACTCTTCGTTGGTCATGATCATTGCAGTGATCACTGGCTCTTCGACCTTGGCAATTTCGCTCTGGGAGATCCACTTTGATGGATTATCGACCTCCACCACCGTGCCGTCTGTCTTCGTTACGCGATAGCGCACGCTTGGCGCAGTCGTGATGAGATCGAGATTAAACTCGCGCTCCAGCCGCTCCTGGATGATCTCCATGTGCAGCAGGCCGAGGAATCCGCAGCGGAATCCGAAACCGAGCGCGGCCGAGCTTTCGGGCTCAAAGAAAAAGGATGAATCGTTCAGGCGAAGTTTTTCGAGAGCATCGCGCAAGAGCGTGTGCTCATGGGCGTCGACGGTATAGAGGCCGGCGAAGACCATCGGCTTGAGTTCTTCGAATCCTGGCAAAGCTTCGATTGCGGGATGGGCGTCCTCGGTGATGGTGTCGCCGATCTTGGGGTGCGCCACATTCTTGATGTTGGCCATCAGGAAGCCGACTTCGCCGGCTTCGAGCTGATCGATCTCTACCGGCTTCGGCGTAAGTACGCCCAACTGTTCCACGTCGAAGACTTCGCCGTTCGACCAGAGGCGGATCTTCATTCCTTTGCGCAGCGTTCCCGCGACGATTCTCGTGAGCACAATGACGCCGCGATAGGGATCGAACCAGGAATCGAAAATCAGGCCCTGCAGAGGAGCATCGGCGGGACCTTTGGGCGGAGGAAGGCGCTTCACGATGGCTTCGAGCACGTCGGGAACGCCTTCGCCGGTCTTGGCGCTAACCAGCAGAGCGTTGGAAGCATCGAGGCCAACGGCATGCTCGATCATCTCCTTGACCCGAGGAATGTCGGCGCTGGGCAGATCGATCTTGTTGATGACAGGAATGATCTCTAGTCCGTTGTGAATCGCCAGGTACGCATTAGCCAGAGTCTGGGCCTCGACCCCCTGCGAGGCATCGACGATGAGCAGGGTGCCTTCGCAGGAAGCCAGGGAGCGCGAGACTTCGTAGCTAAAGTCCACGTGGCCGGGCGTATCGATCAGGTTGAGTTGGTATAGCTTGCCGTCCTTGGCGGTGTACATCATGCGGACAGCATGAGCCTTGATGGTGATGCCGCGCTCGCGCTCGAGATCCATTGCGTCGAGCACCTGCGCCTGCATCTCGCGTTCGGTGAGGGAGCCAGTCAACTCAAGCAGGCGATCGGAAAGCGTGGATTTTCCATGATCGATATGCGCGATGATCGCGAAATTTCGGATGTACTGACGATCCATTTGCCTTCTTTGTCATTCCGAGCGGAGCGTACAATCCGCCGCCGCGGACATACGCGGAGAGAGGAATCTCTATTGACTCCATGATACTTGACGGATGCCTCGTGAGTGGTTTGGAGCACTACTGTGTAGGAATTCTTTACTGCGGCGGATACCGGGTCGGAATGACGGAGCGATGCAAAAGGCCGGCATGCTGCCGGCCTTTGTTTTTTCACAGACTCGAAACTAGCCCTTCTTGGGAGCGATGGAGTCCTTTGCAGCCTTGGCGACGCGGAACTTCACGACGGTCTTGGCTTTGATCTTAATCGGTTCGCCGGTTTGGGGGTTGCGGCCCATACGCGCCTTGCGCTCGGCCTTCACCAAACGACCAAGTCCGGGAATCACGAACACGCCGTTCTTCTTGGTTTCCTTGATGGCGGTATCAGCGAGATGCTGAAGGAATGCCGCTGCCTGTTTGTTGTTGATTTCAAGTTTCTCGGCCATGTTGCGGACGAGGGCTGTCTTGGTCATGCCTGATGCCATGAATCCTCCTTAGCGGGATTTGAGTCGAAAATTGGATTGCGAATCGAGCGTTATCTTATCGCACCGTGGCTGAGAAGAAAAGCGTTTTCGCCTGTATCCATGCGGGTTTTTGCATGATCCGTTCGATACCATGCGACTAATTGCTTCTCCGTGTCAAGAGGAAAAAGCGCATTTTTCGCGGATTTTCTGTGATTATTCAGGAAAGAATCGAGAATTTGCTCCGAATTCAGGCTGGTTGCGCGCGCCGAGGAGGGAGCTTTGAAGTTTTGCCGATCTGGCACATTTTTCTGAGCAGGTCAGTTTCGCTTGACCTGCTCAGCAACTTCCGTTGAAATCGGTGTGCGCATCTCTATCCCGCAACCGGGAGCCTAGCCCTGCCCAGCCAACTTTTCGCCAAGAAGTCCATCGACAAATTAATCGCCAACTCCGAAGAACCGGAGCATCGCCTTAAGAAGACGCTTGGTCCCTGGTCGCTAACTGCGCTTGGAATTGGCGCTGTCATCGGTTCTGGCATTTTCACTGTGATCGGGACCGCTATCGCAGGACAAAAATTCGACACGTCCTCCATCCTGAATGCTCCGCTGCTCGATTTCCTGATCCGTCACTCGGCGACTTTTGGGCGCCCAGGAGCCGGCCCTGCACTAGCGCTCTCACTTGTCCTCGTTGCGATTGTGTGCGCATTTACAGCCCTGTGCTACGCCGAGCTGGCGTCCATGATTCCCATTGCGGGAAGCGCTTACACGTACACCTACGCAACTATCGGAGAGCTAGTCGCGTGGATCATCGGCTGGGACCTAATTCTCGAGTACGCGGTCAGCAACATCGCAGTTTGCATTGGATTCTCAGCGCACTTTGTGGATTTGTTCGATTGGTTTGGGATTCACCCCACCGCAAAATGGATTACTCCCGCGTACCTTCCCGGAGGTCTGAGTGACTTGGCGGGCAACAAGATCTACGAGCCTGGGTGGCATCTGGGTTTCAATGTTCCGGCGTTCCTGATCGTGATGTTGATCACGATTGTGTTGGTGCGCGGTATTCGCGAGTCCGCCGAAACCAACAATGTAATGGTTATCTTGAAGATTTCGGCAATTCTAGCCTTTGTTATTGCGGGCGCGCATTTCATCAATCCTTCGCACTACCATCCGTTCTTCCCTAATGGATGGTCCGGAGTGCTGACCGGCGGCTCCATCATCTTTTTTACGTACATAGGATTCGATTCTGTATCGACGGCTGCGGAGGAAGCACGCAACCCCCAGCGCGATATACCGTTCGGAATTATCGCTACGCTCGTAGTCTGCACGCTGCTCTACGTTGGAGTGGCCGTCACTCTCACTGGCCTGGTGCCGTGGCAGTCTGTGATGGATGATGCCGCACCGGTCGTGAATGCGCTGAAGAAGCTTTCTTTGATGCCTGGTGGCAGCGTCCTTCGCTGGATTCGCCTGGTCGTCTTGTTCGGTGCCATGATGGGAATGATCTCTTCGATCCTGGTATTTCAGCTTGGACAGGCGCGGGTGTGGTTTTCCATGTCGCGGGATGGTCTCCTGCCAAAGCTCTTCAGCAACGTGCATCCCCGCTTTCGTACTCCGGCATTTTCGACTTGGGTGGCAGGATTCGTTGTGGGTCTTCCCGCTGGGCTGCTGGACATCGGTACGGCTTCGGACCTGTCCAACATCGGCACGCTCTTCGCATTCGCCCTGGTATCAATCGGGGTATTGATTCTGCGTTACCGCGAGCCGGAACGGCGTCGCGGGTTTCGCGCTCCGGGCGGGCCGCTGGCTCCCCTGATGAGTGTTGTTTTCTGTCTGTTACTCATGGCGGGACTGCCAATCCTGACCTGGTTGCGTTTCTTCTGCTGGCTAATCATTGGACTTGCCATCTACTTCTTCTACAGCCGCCACCGAAGCGAGTTCGCCAGTTAGCGCGCTGCTGGGCTTTGACGCATCGCAGCATGCTGCAACCTTGTCCAAATTAGCTTCGCAGAGAAACGTTTATTGAAGGGGTACGGCTTCAGCGCAGCGCAGCCGTGCCGTTAGCGCAGCCTGAACAACTGGCTTCAGCCCCCGAGGGAGTCTTTTCATTTAGTAAAGAGTCCGTCAGCTGCTAAAAGCAGCCTTTGCCCCCTGTTTGCTTTACACTTGAGATATAGGAGAAGCACAAGAAGTGGCGATTTACCTCCCTGGAACCCAGGAAGAGCAGGAACTCGCGCTCGACGACCTTACGCCTCGCGAGATCGTTTCCGAACTCGATAAGTACGTTGTTGGCCAGAACGCCGCCAAGCGCGCGGTGGCCATTGCATTGCGCAATCGTATGCGCCGGCAGAAGCTCTCGCCTGAATTGGCGGAAGAGATCATGCCGAAGAACATCATCATGATCGGCCCCACCGGCGTGGGAAAAACCGAAATCGCCCGCCGCCTGGCTCGTCTAGCGAACTCCCCATTCCTGAAGGTGGAAGCGTCGAAGTTCACCGAAGTCGGCTACGTCGGACGCGACGTGGAATCGATCGTCCGTGACCTGGTCGAGATCGCTATCGATATGGTCCGGGAAGAGCGGCTCGAAGAAGTTGAAGACAAGGCTGAACTCAACGCCGAGGAACGCCTGCTGGATCTACTGCTTCCGCCGACTCAATCTCCCGCACCGGCTGCAGGCCTTGCTTTGGGAACCGGCGACGGTGAGCGCGGTGGTGGCGACTCGCAATCGCGCACCCGCGAAAAGCTCCGTCAGCAGCTTCGTGAGGGCAAACTAGACGAACGCACTGTCGAACTCGATGTGCGCGAACGCTCGATGCCCGCTTTCGAAATCATCTCCAACCAAGGCGTTGAGGAGATGGATATCAACATCAAGGACATGCTGCCCAACATCTTCGGCCAGCGCACAAAGAAGCGCAAAATGAAGGTCAGCGAAGCCTTCGAATACCTGATCCAGGAAGAGGAGCAGCGCCTTATCGACATGGATCAGGTCACGCGGACCGCGGTCGAGCGCGTGGAACAGTCAGGCATCGTCTTTCTTGACGAGATCGACAAGATTGCCGGCCGAGAGGGCGGCCATGGTCCTGATGTCTCGCGAGAAGGTGTGCAGCGCGACATTCTGCCAATCGTCGAAGGCACGACGGTCAACACCCGTTACGGCATGGTGCGTACGGACCACATCCTCTTTATCGCCGCAGGGGCCTTCCACGTCTCCAAGCCGAGCGATCTGATTCCAGAGCTGCAAGGACGATTCCCGATTCGGGTCGAGCTGCAGTCCCTGACGATCGAGGACTTTATCAAGATTCTCACCGAGCCGAAGTCGTCGCTGGTGAAGCAGTACACAGCTTTGCTCGAGACTGAAGGTCTGAAACTCGAATTTACCCGTGATGCGCTGGATGAGATCGCGAATTTCGCCTTCAGGGTCAACGAATCGACGGAAAATATTGGTGCCCGCCGGCTGCATACGATTATGGAGCGCGTTCTTGACGAAATCAGCTTTGCCGCCCCGGAGATGGCGAAGGACCACAAAGACAAAGTTCTCGTCGACGCCGACTATGTCAGGAAGATGGTTGCGGATATCGCCAAGGACCAGGATTTGTCGCGGTACATCTTGTAGAGCTTATCCTCAAAAAAAAACACTAAGCCGCCCGATTGGGCAGCAAGCTCTTCGAGCCATTTCAAGGCCAAGAAATTATAATTTTCATAATATGAAATCAATTCGGGCCCGGAAGAATTCTTGCGAGTCATCGGAGTGAGGATGGAAAAGATAGCCTGGGACGGATTCCCTCCGCTCGACGGAAAGAGCTCGTTACTTCCGTCAGCCGCAATCGCTCGAGCTTCGAGCTACGTGTTGTAAGCTTGAATCCATGGACATGACCTGGATAACCGACCGCATTGCGGTTGGGGGAGGTATCTGGAACGAACTTAAGATGATCGAAGTGGCGGAGGCTGGCGTCACGCACGTCATCAACATGCAGATTGAGTTCGACGATCGCCATCTTGGCGTACCCCACGGAATCAATGTCCTATGGAATCCGACCGACGACGACTTTCAGTTCAAGCCGCCGGAGCTGCTACAGCGGGGAGTGGACTTCGCCCTGGACGCTCTGGAGCATCCCAATACCAAAGTGTTCATTCACTGTGCTGCGGGAGTTCACCGCGCTCCCATGATGACTCTGGCCGTCCTGCGCGCCGTGGGATGGGAGCTGAAGGAAGCCATGAAACTCATCCAAAAGCGCCGGCCGGTAGTGGATTTTGCTGACGTATACGTGCGAAGTGTGGAGGAGTTCATCAAAGGCTATACGGCGGAGCTTGCGGGCACCGAATAGACTCAGAATTCGCGGTATCATCCCTCACCGGTGATCCAGGTCAAACAACATCTGCGCCCGATGCGCGGGGGCGCCCAAAGCCACTTGATGTTTGCCGAGGATGGCCATTACTACGTCGTAAAGTTCCAAAACAATCCCCAGCACATTCGCGTCCTGGCCAATGAACTACTGGCCACACGAATTGCTGAGCGAGTTGGCTTACCGGTTCCCATTATGGAAGTTCTTGAGATTAGCTCGTGGCTGATCGAGAACACTCCTGACTTGCGAATTCGCGTGGGCTCCTCTAGCGTTCCCTGCCAACATGGCCTCGCCTTGGGCGCCCGCTTTGTTCTGGGGCCGCTGGAAGGGCAGGTCTACGACTACCTGCCCGCTTCGGCACTCGATCGCGTGCGCAATCTCGACGCTTTCGCTGGCATGCTGGCTCTCGATAAGTGGACCTGTAACGCAAACGGCCGTCAGGCGGTTTTCTGGAAGAAGACTCGCGATAAGAAGTACACGGCGACCTTCGTCGACCAGGGCTACTGCTTCAATGCCGGCGAGTGGAACTATCCTGATTCGCCACTGCGCGGCGTGTATCCGCGCAACGAGGTCTATGCCGGGGTGCGAGGATGGGATTCCTTCGAGCCCTGGCTTTCGCGCATCGAGAACATTGAGCCGAGCATTCTGTGGGAGATCGCGGAGACGGTTCCGCCGGAGTGGTACGGATCAACAGTCGACGAGCTCGAGCGTCTTGTTGAACAACTAATTGCAAGGCGAAGCCGCGTCCGCGAACTGATCGACGGCTTCCGCAACTCAAGTCGCGGAGCATTTCAGAACTGGGAAAAGCAGAGTTCTCAGGTTGCTTCGTAAGTCACGGCGCTGCATATCCCAAAAACGCCCAGCCGATGTGGGCCGGGCATTTTCATGAATTCAGTTCAACTAGCGATTCTGCTTGGAAGCTCCCCGAATCGTGAACGTCATTGCCGTCTCAGCCGGTACTACAACCTCCTCCTTACCCGTAGCGACTGCGACGCCGGTACCAGCAGCGCCGCCTGCGGCGGTTCCAATCAGGGCTCCTTTTCCTCCGCCGGCGAGGCCTCCGATCAACGCACCGGCAGCAGCTCCGCCGCCGATCTTAGTGACGTTGCTCTTGGTGTGGCTCTTGCCCTTGAAAGTGTGTGTGCCTGTGGCAACGGCTTGGCCGTTAACTTCGGCGAGCCGTATCGACAGCAGGCCAGGAGCATGGAGCCGTCCGCTGTGCTTAACGCCAGTTACCCGGCACTTAGCTGGATCGCCAACCTTGGCTAACTTATGGCCGTGCAGAACGACGTCGCGAGCCACCGAACATGGGATCGTTTTGCCGGCTCTCGCTGTCTTCGAGGACAGAGTAGCTCCGGTGCGTACCGTCACGTTGGTTCCCGCAGGCAATGTGGCCGCGCTCAACGACATCGCGAGCGCAAATACGGTTGCAAGACTGAAAGCAATTTTGCCTTTCATCTCTCTCCTCCTGAAATCGTCATCGACGCGAGTGGCAGGTCACCCTAATTGTGAGCCGAATACTGCTGCTATGGTTGCAGGTAATCTAAGACGTAAATGCCCGGAAACAGCGAACGCGTCCTGCCGCAGCGGTTTTATGCGCGTGACCCACGAATCGTAGCACGAGAGTTGCTGGGCAAAATTCTCGTCCGTACAGTGTCCGGTAGTGCGAAGAACAGACTCTCCGGCAGGATTGTGGAAGTTGAGGTCTATCTCGGTGAAGGCGATCTCGCGGCGCACTCGGCTGCCGGAAAGACCGAACGGAACCAAGTGATTTTTGGACCACCGGGCCATACGTATGTGTATTTCATTTACGGCGTGCACTATTGCCTGAATTTTTCCTGCATGCCCGAAGGACAGGCTGGCTGTGTGCTGCTGCGGGCTATTGAGCCATTGGAAGGATTAGAGCAGATGGCTGAAGCTCGTGGCTTAGATCCGGAACGTCTGCATTCCGTTTCGGGACTGAGAATGCTGACGAGTGGTCCTGGACGCGTATGTCAGGCGCTGAGAATTACGCGTCAAGGACTCAATGGGCAAGAGCTCTATAGAACAGAGTCGCCGCTCAAAATTGTTGAGGACGGTTGGCGACCGAGGGAAATTCGCGAGACCGCGCGTATCGGGATTACGAAGTCACACGACATGCCGTTGAGATATCTGATTGCGGGAAATGCCTTTGTTTCCGGTAAGAGGTAAGGTCATTTGATCATTCTCAACCAAACCCCTCCAAGACTGTCATCCCTTGCGCGTTCTTTGCGCGGGGGATCTGCTGTCTTCTGCGCTCACGAGAATTCCAGCATTCACGAACAACAGCAGATCCCCCGCTCCGCGTTGAAAAATTCGTTGAGATTATCAGTGTGGCTGCGGAGCGAGGGATGACAGTCCATGGAGAGTGTTCAGCGGAAGGAATCGACTGACAGAATCCTGACCTCATGCTTACTCTAGCGGTTATAACTGTTGCGAGCCTTCTCATCGTGGCGCTCAAGCGCCAGCTGAATCAATTGATCGATTAGTTTGGAATATTCCAATCCACTCGCCGTCCACAACTTCGGATACATGCTGATGGCGGTAAAACCAGGCATAGTGTTGATCTCATTCAAGTAGAGCTTTTCACTGGTGGGATCGAGCAGGAAATCAACCCGCGCGAGTCCCGCGCAGTCGACGGCTTTAAAGGCGTCAATTGCCATCTGCTGCACCTGCTTCGCCAATTTCTTCGAAAGCCTGGCTGGTATCAGCAGCTCCGAGCCCTCGTCGAGATACTTGGCCGCGTAGTCATAGAACTCCTTTACCGGGACGATCTCGCCGGCAACGCTGGCCTTTGGCTGGTCATTTCCCAATACGGAACACTCGATCTCGCGGGCCTTTTTCATCTTTCCTCCAACCCCCTGCTCAATGATGATCTTGCGATCGAAGCTCGCCGCCAGATCGATGGCCGGGCCGAGTTCTTTGCGGTCGTGCGCCTTCGAAATGCCCACCGAGGAGCCAAGATTGGCGGGCTTTACGAAGACCGGATACTTCAACTTCGACTCGATCTCTTTTGTAACTTTCTTCGGCTCCTTCTCCCATTGGCTGCGAAGCACGGTCACATGCTTCACGATAGGCAGTCCGGCCGCGGCAAACAGACGCTTCATCACATCTTTATCCATGCCTGCGGCGGAGCCGAGTACGCCAGCGCCGACGTAAGGGATACCGGCGAGTTCGAGAAGGCCCTGGATAGTCCCATCCTCTCCGAAGGTTCCGTGAAGCACCGGGAAGATTACGTCGACATCGATGGCCTGGTGTGCTGGACGATGTTCCGGCGCAGCTCCGCTTTCGAAAGGAATTAGCGAGTGACGCTGTCCTCCGGGCTCAGGAGGCACGATGACGGAATCGCCGCGCGCTAGAAGAGCTGCGCCGGGTGTGCTTTCAGGATCGCCCGCGCGAAGATGCCGCGGATTCTCTTGCGCTCCGTAGCCGCTCAGCAGTTTTTGCGATTCGCCTGAAGTAAGCCAGCGTCCTTCCTTGCTGATGGCGATGGGAACGACATCGTACTTAGTGCGATCGATCGCCTTGAGAACAGACGCTGCCGAGAGCAGTGAGACCTCGTGCTCGCCACTACGACCGCCGAAGAGCACGCCAATCCGGAGTTTTCTAGCCGCCATTTCCGAAATGTATCACCGACTCGCGGTCGCCGACTTGTACACCTCTCCATCCTTCATGACGAAGGTGACATTCTTAAGTGCATTCACGTCGCGCAGCGGATCTTCACTCACCGCGATTACATCTGCGTAAGCGCCCGGTGCAATCACTCCCAGCTTGCCTTGCTTGTCGAGCAACTCCGCAGCGCGGGAAGTGGCGCTTTGAATGGCCTGCATCGGAGTCATGCCGAATTCGACTTCGCGGGCGAATTCCTGTGCGATGGGTTCGTTCCAGGAGAATCCGCCGGCGTCGGTGCCGAAGGCCATCTTGACTCCCGCCTTCAAGGCTTTGTTAAACGAGGTGCCATGGACTGCGGCTCGCTTACGATCGCGGCGCCCATCATCGGTGTTCTCCGCCGCCCAGTGGGAGTAATAGACGGACATCGTCGGCACGAACCAGGTGCCTTGCTTTACCATCTGCGCGATCTGCGCGTCGGTGATCTCGAGGCCGTGCTCGATGGAATCGCATCCGCCATCGAGCGCGCGTTGCAGTCCGACGCCGTTGTAGGCGTGGCATGCGACTTTCCGGTGCCATCCGTGAGTCTCGTCTACGATTGCCTTGATCTCATCCAGAGTCAGAGTGGGCTGCGAGACGAGGCTGCCTTTGTCATCCACCCATGAACGATGGGTCATATAGACCTTGATCCAGTCCGCGCCATTGTCGAGTTGCTCGCGCGCAGCTTTGCGTGCTTCCACAGGACCGTCGATCAACTGCGCTCCTTTGGGAACGACAATCTCCGGCGCATAGCCTTCCAGCGGATATCCGCCTGTTGTCGATATCGCGCGAGTGACAACGAAGAGTCGCGGTCCAGGAATGTATCCGCCTTCGATAGCTTGCCTAATGCCAACATCACCGTATCCAGCGCCTTCGGTTTCAAGGTCTCGAAGCGTGGTGAAGCCCTCGTCGAGCGCGCGTCGACACGCCACTGTCGCGCGAGCTGCGCGGAACGACGCTGGATACTTCAGCAACTGCACATCGTATCCGCCTTCGGCGGGATCCTCGCCCTGCAGGAAGATGTGCGTGTGTGTATCGATCAGCCCCGGCAGCACCGTCGCCTGACTCAGATCGATAGTTTGCGCGTCCGAGGGAGCCTGCGCCGAACCGGCATCGCCCACGCTGACGATGCGATTGCTGCGAATCACGATTACTTGATTCTTTTTCGGCTGCGCGCTGGTTCCGTCGATGAGCGTACCGGCGCGTATGACAATCGTCTTCGCCTCAGACGTAGCATGAGTGCCCATGGTGCCGGTTGTGTTGGGAGTGGTTTGAGCAATACCTGTAACGGCGAGCAACAAGAACAGCGCTTGCAGACACTTCATCCTTTTGCCTCCGAATTTTCGGGAAGTATGGCTTCCGCTTCGATCTCAACTAGCATGCGGGGATCGAGCAGCGCCTGAATCACCAGCAGAGATGTGGCGGGACGAATATTGCTGAAGAACTCGCCATGAACCAGCGTCACCGCCTCAGCATCTTCGTGGCGCACGACGAACATGCGCGTGCGCACCACGTCCCTGAGCGAGGCCCCAGCCTTCTGTAACGCGCGTTCGATGTTGCGGATTGTCTGGCGCGCTTGAGCCGGCGCATCGCCGAGGCCAACAATCTCTCCACGTTCATTCGTCGCCGTGGTGCCGGAGAGCCAGATTTGCCGGCCAATCTTCACCGCGCGCGAATAGCCGATTACGGGCTCCCAAGGTGTACCACTTGAGTAATTAGTACGTGACATAGTTTGATGGCTCGCCATTCTAAATGCACTTCGTCTCCGCAACTCACATTTGCTCTAGCACTTCGCGGGACGATGTTGCATTCGCACTCTCGTGGTCACAGTGCTAACAAACTTTAGTACGTGAACGAATTGTTGTTGCGTCGGGAAACCTGTCGATGTAAGTAGTGTTGATATAAGCAAGTACTTCTTTGAAAGCGTCCAACCGTAGCCGCGAATCGTACTTCAGGTAACCGGCGGAACGCAGGAGGAGTGCAGGTGAACTCAGGATCGAAGGTGTTACAGGATTTTTTCGGCGTACTGGTGGCCCAGACTTTTGCCTCGACCATCGGATTGCGGGATGCTGGTCTAACCGACTACATCTCTGAAATGCTGACGAATTTCTGCCAGGCGGAGGAGCTTTACAAGATCCGCAATGCCGCCGGGCGGCCGATTTCCGATGTCGGCGAATTGCTGCTCGAGTCCGATCCCATCTTCGGCGCTGCGCCTTCCTTCGACCGCGAGCGCGCCGTCCGCAAGCACATCGGCGACTACACCCTGTTCTTCGCCGGCATGTTCCCGGACAGCATCAACCAGACCCGGCTGCGCCGTCAGCGGCTCGAGAGCCTGATTGATTTCATCAAGGCAGGTAAAGAGAGCTATTACATCGTCTCCAAGTTTGATCTGTTCGAATATGCCAATGCCGCGCCGTTATTCGGCAAACTTGCCGAACGCTTCGAAGACTGCGTCTGCGGGCTCAACATGGTGAAGAACGAGCTCGACGTGATGCAGCATCCCATCGCGAACACGACGCGCGAATTGCTCATGTAGGAGTTTGTCAGTTCACAGTAGTCAGTTGTCAGTAAAAAAAGGCGCATCGCAACCACGATCCGAGCTCTTACTGACTACTGTGAACTGACAACTGAATATTCCTCTTCACCCCAGCCGGTAAAAGCTCAACACCGCATCTCCCTGCTGCAATCGTCGAAATCTCTGCAGCGCTCCGTACCTATCCAACAGATCGGAGTGCTTGTCGTGCTCCGCAATCACCACGCTCTTGGGCGTCAGGAGTCGAGATTGAGATAGAAAGCCCAGGCTCAGTTCGTAGGCCATGTTCTCAGCGTAAGGAGGATCGACAAAGCAGAAGTCGCACACTACGGCGGCCGCATCGAGCGCACGTAGCGCTTGCATCGCGTCTCGCTCCTGAACCTCGAAGCCTTCGATGATAGATAGAGTTCGAAGGTTCGCGCGGATGGTCTTCGCGGCGCGTGCAGCACTTTCGACGAAGTACACTTGGCGCGCCCCGCGGCTCAGGGCCTCGATTCCCACGGCGCCGGAGCCTGCGAAAAGATCTAGCCATACGCTGTCGGGAATCCCTGCTGAAACAACGTTGAACAGGGTTTCGCGCAATCGGTCGGAAGTCGGACGCGTGTTCGAGCCAGAAGGAGCGACCAGCCTTCGGCTGCGATACCGCCCAGCTATCACGCGCATAGATTCATTCAATGTACAGAATTGGAGTCAATTTCTTTACAATGAAGGATTGGCTCAGAGAATACTTTTCAGATCATTGATTCGCGCTTGGTCCATCCCGGTAGGCAGGTTTTTTGGTATTGAAGTGCGTCTGCACCTCACGTTTTTCCTGCTGCTGGCCCTCCTCATAACGCAGACGACAAAGGCAGGAATGGATGCCGTTCGTGGCATCGCCTTGTTCTTTATCGTGCTGGCTGCTGTCGTGGTTCAGGAGGTGGCGCGCGCGCTTTTCACGCCGGTGAAACGGGACCGGTTACAGCGTCTTGTCCTGCTGCCGATCGGAGGAGTGGTATTGGGAGAAACCTCCGAACATGCTGGCGGCAGCAAGACTTCCGTTGCGCAAGAAGCGCGCGGAGCTCTAGCAGGACCGGCGGCTAATTTGATTGTCGCCGGAATTGCGGCGGCGTTCGTCGTTACCTTGGCTCAGCAAAAGTTGTTCGTGTTCCCCTACATCCATTCGGGACATCTCTCCCGCAGTCTGGTCTGGATTAACGTCTTGCTGGCATTGCTGAATCTCGTTCCTGCCTATCCGCTGGCGGCCGGCAGGGTATTGCGGGTTTGGCTGGCGCAGAACGCCAGCAAAGATGTTCCGAATGCTTGGGAAGAAGCCACGCGCAAGTCCGTGAGCTACGGTCAGGGCTTCGCGATGCTGCTCACGGTCATGGGCTTCATCGCGGGAAACATCTGGGCGATGCTTATCGGTTTCTGTGTCTTCATCGCCGCTCATCTTGAAGACCGCAGCCTGTTGTTCCAGTCGGTAGTCTCCAGCGTGCGCATGGAGGAGATCATGCTCACCGACTTTGCTGTGCTCTCCCCCGCGGACACCCTGCAGGACGCCCTCGAGAAAGCGCTACACACGCTCCAGGACGACTTTCCCGTCGTGCGCAGCGGCGATCTCGTAGGCACGATTACGCGACAAAAGATCCTCGACGCCATCCGGTCAGAGGGGAACGGTTACGTACAGTCCGTAATGAACCGCGTGCTCGAAGTCTGCCAGAAGGGCGAGTCACTGGCGACTGCCTTTCGCAAAATCACAATCCGCGGATTGACCATGATTCCGGTAGTCGATCAGCAGAAGCTAGTCGGCATCGTGACACTCCAGAACCTCAGTCACAATATGGGACTGCTGGCCGAAACCCGTCGGCTAAAGAAGCTAGATGAAGATTAGAAGCAAAAGCAACGGCAAAGGCTCACGCAGATTCACGCGGATTTAACGGATAAACGCGGATTCTTTGAGAGAAAAAAAGGCAATGCGTCTAAGCCGTACCACGAAACACCTGTAACAACTCCGCGTGCATCCCTCAAATCTGCGTCTATCTGCGTGAGATTTTGCCGTTGTTTTTGATTCTGCCTTCCGTAGAGAACCAGGAAAGTCCACTTGCTAGACTGAACTCATGCCGACCCGACCCACATGGGCCGAAGTCTCGCTCCCAACTCTCGTCACCAACTACAAGCTGATCCGTGATTTCGTTGCTCCGCACGCGGCCGTCTGCGCCGTTGTGAAGTGCGATGCCTATGGACACGGCGGCGTTGAGTGCGCGCGTGCCTTGGAGGCCGCTGGCGCCTCGTGGTTCGGAGTCACATCTGCCGATGAAGGAATTGAGCTGCGTCGCGCAGGCATCGCCGGACGCATCCTTCTCATGAGCGGAATCTGGCGAGGTGAAGGTGAAGCGGTGGTTGAGCACAGCCTCACGCCAGCGGTGTGGAGCGCCGAACAGATTTCCGAGTTGAATAGGGCCGCAGACAAATTACGCAAAGATCGATTCCCGGTGCACATCGAAGTCGATACGGGAATGGCCCGCCAAGGCGTTTCCGCTGCGAATCTGGGATATGTCCTGGAGGCTGCGCGCAAGGCGAAATCAATCTGCATTGAAGGATTGCATTCGCACCTTGCATCGGCGGAGGTGGTCGATGCGCCCGACGTCGAGGCTCAACTCACCGCATACCAGCGTGCCCTTGAACAACTCGCAGCAGCGCATATCCGGCCTGCATGTTTACACCTTGCGAACAGCGCGGCCGTCGTTGCTCGCAAGGAGTCATGGCACGGCCTACGTGATTCAACCGCGTTGGTTCGGCCGGGTATCTCTCTGTATGGCTATTACCTGCCGTTCGTTACCGCACTTGGAGTAGCTGCAGAGACGCAGCAACCGCGAGTGAAGCCGGTGCTCTCCTGGAAGACTCGCATCATCGACATCCGAGACATCGAGGCAGGCCAGGGAGTCGGATATAACCTTACCTCCGTAGCCAAGGCTCCCTCGCGCATCGCCACGCTGGCGGTTGGATATGGGGATGGCTTGAGCCGCGCTCTTTCAAACCGCGGACAAGTTCTGATACGTGGCGACTTCGCGCCAATCGTGGGGAAGGTTTCCATGGATGTGACCACGGTCGACATAACCAAAATTTCCGGAGCTCAGATCGGCGATGAAGTCGTGCTGATCGGCGAGCAGAATGGGCGAAGGATCACGGCCGCAGACTTAGCAGCAGGCACTCAAACCATCGCCTACGAAGTTCTGTGCAATATCGGCAAGCGAGTTCCGAGAAGGTATGTATAGAGTTCCTTGAGAGGCGAACACGAAAGTCACGAAGGCAAAAGAAGGGGTCACAAAGAACGTGGTTGTTTCTTCGTGACCTTCGCAGTTGCCTTCGTGACCTTCGTGTTCGCCTCTCTTCTATTCTCAAGATGATAGTTAGACTGAAAAAAATCGCGAGCCCGAAGGCTCGCGATTTTCAGCACGTCTACAACTATTTTCCGCGTTTATCTTTTCTCAGATCCTTGCGGTCACGATGGATGTCTCTCTTGTCCGCACGCACGTCCTTGCGATCGTGACGGACATCTCGGTAATCGCTCCGCACATCTTTGCGATCGCTGTGGATGTCGGCACGGTCATGGTTGATGTCAGCCTGATCGTGGCGAACGTCGCGCTTGTCGCCAGTGATTTCCTTGTTGTCTCCTCTGACTTCACTGCGATCCTTCGCGATTCTCGCTTTGTCCTTGGCTAGATCGTCGGTATCGCCGTTCTTCAGATCCCTGCGGTACTTGGCTTGGGCCTTGTCCAGCTGGGCCTCGTTCTTGTTGCGGTCGCGGCGATCTGCGTTCAGTTCGCGAACATCCTGATTGCGGTCTCGCCGGTCATTCGTAATGTCTTTCTGGTCTTGCCGCAGGTCCTTGCGGTCGCCGCGGATGTCCTGTTTGTCGTTTGCGATATCACGGCGATCGTGGCGAAGATCGCGCTTATCTTTGCGCAAATCGCGACGGTCGCTGTTGATATCAGATTGGTTAGCTGGGGTGGGAGTCGTTGCTGAAGTGCCGGTGGATTGTGCGCTTGCAGCACCGCCGAACATGAGCAGGCTAGCCAGGATGCTCGCGGCCGCTGCTTCTAATCTAAAGTTACGCATGTCTCTCCTCGAAGAGCTCAACCTCTGCTGAACTCTACTTGTGAGTGAAACGCGCCGCCAGTGTGAAAGTTGCGTCCGCCTGGCACGAATGTACGATGTACTTTGAGTTACGACGCTGGAGCTGCAGAACCTATGAAGAAGGCTTTTATTGCCATTGGGTTAACGCTGCTGGTTTCTCCGATTCTTCTCGCCAAAGATCGAGGCATCGATACCGCCCACAGCAAGATCACGATCCATGTGGGAAAGAGCGGACTCTTTTCCGCTGCCGGACACGAGCATGAGGTCAGCGCACCGATTGCCGAAGGTGCGATCGACGACTCCGGCGATGGCCACATTTGGTTTCGCGTAGAGGCGGCGAAGCTGCAAGTCCTTCCCGAAAAGGATCAGGCGGCTGTCCAGAAGGACATGCAGGAGAAAGTCCTGGAGAGCACGAAGTTTCCCGAGATTCGATTCGAGTCGGTAATGGTTAAGAAGCTCGAGGACGGTAAGTGGCACGTGACTGGCAACTTGAGACTTCACGGACACGTGAATCCCGTAACCGCAGAAGTGCGCCTGGAACTTTATGACCGCGCAGGGCAAACATATTCGGGCCAGGCGACCGTCAAGCAATCCCAATTTGGCATTAAGCCTGTGAGCGCGGCAGGTGGGACCGTGAAGGTGAAGGATGAGCTCAAGATAGATTTCGTGATTGTGCCGGCGAGATAGCGAACGTGGATCCGGGCGACCTCACCCGGGTGTTGGTCTTGAATGCCAACCAGGAATTCTTGGCTGCCAGCAGAGCCATAACGTCAAAACCCGGCCGGGGCGGCCGGATCCACGTTAACGCTTACCGCGTGCTAACCTGATTGTGCCTACCATCAGCCGGGATGGCGGAACTGGCAGACGCAGCGGACTCAAAATCCGCCGAGGTTTACCCCTCGTGGGGGTTCGACCCCCCCTCCCGGCACCAAGCAAGTGATACACTCCCCACCCTGATTCGGGGAGTCTCTTATGCCCTCTCCTAAGACTAAGAAAGCCTCGACCTTCAAGTTGTCGAAGCTAATCGGCTTCGCGATCACCACTCAGCCAGAAAAGGCAAAGGCCTTCTATAGCAAGACCCTGGGCTTTCGTTTTGTGAAGGATGACGGATTCGCCCTCGTATTCGATGCCCACGGAACGATGTTGCGGATCAGCAAACTCAAACAGTTCACGCCGGCACAGTTCACCATCTTGGGATGGGAAGTGGAGGATATTGAATCGGCTGTTGCCGAACTCGTCCGGCGAGGGGTCGCCTTCGAACGATATCCGGGAATGCCGCAGGACAAGAACGCGATCTGTACTTTTCCGGGCGAGGCTCGCGTTGCCTGGTTCAAGGATCCGGACGGAAACGTTTTGTCGCTCTCACAGCACAATAAGTAAAAAGCGCAGCAGGTTGTTTTTAACCTTGTGGCACAGCCGCCCTCGGCTGCGGCTCTGCCCTAAAAGCAGTCTCCAATTGCGTTATCCTGAACGTTTACCGCCCAAAGGCTAGGTCGCATTCTTATGCCCGAAGTTGCTCAAGATTCTCAAACCCTGAAGATCACTCTGCCCGACGGATCCTCGCGCGAACTCCCTCGCGGCACCACCGCATACGATGTCGCCAAATCAATCTCTCCGCGCTTGGCTGATGCAGCTCTCGCCGCCAAGGTGAACGGCAAAGTTGTCGATCTGAACCGGCCGATTGAAGAGGACGCTGAAGTGCGGATTCTGACGGAGAAAGATCCCGAGTCGCTCGAAGTATTTCGCCATTCCTCGGCTCATGTCTTGGCCACCGCCGTTACTGAGTTGTTTCCTGAGACGAAGCTTGGTCACGGCCCCCCGACTGAATCCGGCTTTTTCTACGACTTCTACCGTCCAACGCCATTCACTCCCGAGGACCTGCAGCGAATCGAGCAGCGCATGCAGGATGTGGTGGAGCGCGATGAGAAATTTGTCCGCGAGTACGTGCCGCGAGACAAGGCGATTCATCAGTACGAAGCGGAGAACGACTGGATGAAAGTTCACTTCATCCAGAAGCACACCGAGGGCGAGAACCAGGTTTCGTTCTATCGCAACGGCAAGTTCGTCGACTTCTGCCGCGGGCCTCACATTCCCAGTACGGGAAGGATCAAGGCTTTCAAGCTGCTGAACCTGGCTGGAGCTTATTGGCTCAACGACGAGAAGAACCCGCAACTGCAGCGGATCTATGGAACCTCCTTTTACGCGAAGAAAGATCTCGAGCAGTATCTCAACGCGATCGAGGAAGCGAAGAAGCGCGATCATCGCGTGCTGGGACAGCAGCTCGATCTCTTTTCCATTCAGGAGCTGGCTGGACCGGGCCTGATCTTCTGGCATCCGAAAGGCGGCATCATCCGCAAGGAGATGGAAGACTGGATGCGCGCGGAGTACCTGAAGCGCGGCTACTCGCTGGTATACACGCCGCACGTGATGCGTGTCGATCTCTGGAAGACCAGCGGTCACCAGGGCTATTACGCACAGAACATGTTCACGCCGATGGAACTCGATGACGCCGAGTATCAGCTCAAGCCAATGAATTGCCCGGGACACGTCCTGATCTACCAGAACACGCTGCGCTCCTATCGTGATTTGCCGGTGCGCCTCGGTGAACTGGGCTCGGTATACCGCTACGAGCGTTCCGGAGTGATGCACGGTCTGCTGCGGGTGCGTGGCTTCACGCAGGATGATGCGCACATCTTCTGCACGCCCGAGCAGATCGAAGACGAGATCGTGGGCTGCATCGATTTTGCGTTGACGGTACTCAACACCTACGGCTTCGACAAATACGAAGTCGAACTCTCGATCTGGGATCCGAACGACACCAGTAAGTACATCGGATCGAAAGAAAACTGGGAGCGCGCAATTGCCTCGCTGGAAAAAGCAATGCAGCGCCGCAACATCCCTTACAAGACGATTCCCGGAGAGGCTGCATTCTACGGCCCGAAGATCGACGTAAAGCTGGTGGACGCCATCGGCCGCCTCTGGCAGCTCTCGACCGTGCAGTTCGACTTCACACTTCCCGAACGCTTTAAGCTCGAATACGTAGCCGAAGACGGCTCCCGCAAGCAGCCACTGATGGTCCATCGCGCACTCTACGGTTCGATCGAGCGCTTCTTCGGAGTGCTGATCGAACACTACGCCGGCAATTTCCCGGTTTGGCTCTCGCCGACGCAGGTAGTGATGATCCCAATTTCCGAGCGCCACGCTTCCTACGCCGAGCAAGTGGCTGAGAAGCTCAAGGCAGCCGGAGTACGTGTTCACGTCGATGCCCGCAACGAAAAGATGAACGCCAAAATCCGCGAACACACGTTGCAGAAGGTGCCGTTCCTGCTCGTGGTAGGTGATAAGGAGGCTGAAGCTGGAGAGGTTAGCGTGCGGGTTCGGGGCAAGGGCGATGAGGGCAAGGTGGGCGTTGATGCTTTCGTGGCTCGTGTACGGAGCCTGATAGGATCGCGGGCTTCGAGCTTGGGGTGAGGCCGGGGAACGGCGAACACGAAGGTCACGAAGGCAACGGAAGAGGTCACGATGAGTACCGCTCCCAGGACGGCGCGGAGTCCGCATTCGATTAGTCGCGAGATCATCAGTGCCGCGATGAAGGTCCATTCTGCAGTGGGGCCAGGCTTGCTTGAAAGTGCGTATGAGGCTTTTCTTTCGTATGAGCTGCAACGCGCGGGCTTGTCAGTTCGGTCGCAGGTTGGCTTTCCGGCGGTCTACGAGGGAGTGCGTCTAGAACTCGGTTATCGAGTTGATTTGCTTGTTGAAAATCTTGTGATCGTTGAGCTCAAGTGTGTCGAAGCCATCGCTCCTGTTCACAAAGCCCAACTGCTCTCATACTTGCGCTTGAACAACAAGCCGCTCGGGCTGCTAATCAACTTCCACGTAGAACATCTGAAGGATGGCATTCGGCGTGTAGTAAACGGCTATAGCTGGAAGTGAAGCTCCCCAAAAAACCTTCGTGACCTCCTGTGTATCCTTCGTGACCTTCGTGTTCGCCGTTCCCCAGTTTGACCCAATTCCCGCCAGCACGTTAGAATTACTAGGTTTGTCTGTCCTAAGCATCCTCGTCTGAGGGTGGTCGCCTTCTGAGCGGCTGGTAGGAATCAGCAAGCAACTTCTACAAAGAAGGAAAAGCCTATGTACGCGGTGATCCGCGCCGGGGGAAGGCAGTTTCGCGTCGCACCCGGAGACGTAATCAAAGTTGACCAGAAGCCGGTTGAGAACGGTAGCGTCGAATTCACCGATGTTCTAGCCGTATCCGGCCAGCCCGGCGCCATCGTGAAGCCGCAGAGCGGCGCGCGCGTGGTTGGCAGCGTAGTCGAGGAAGGCCGCGGCGACAAAATCCTGGTCTTCCATTTCAAGCGCAAGAAGCAATATAAGAAGCTCCAGGGACATCGACAGGCCTACACCGCTGTCCGCATTACGGAAATCTCTTTCGACGGACAGAAGTTCACCGCTCCTGAATTGCCGGCATCCAAGCCGAAAAAGGAGAAGAAAGAGATGGCCAGCAAGCAGACGGAGCAAAAAGCAGGCAAGAAGGCTCGCGCCGGAGCCGAAGGCAAGGCGTCGAAGGGCAGCAAGTCGCGTTCCGGTAAGGCCGCAGCACGCGCACGCGCGAAGGCTCCGAAGAAGAAATAGTTTCGAGCCGCAAATCGTTCGCGGCAAAGATTTGAACTGAGAGAAATCAATGGCACACAAAAAAGGTTTAGGTAGTTCCAAGAACGGCCGGGACTCAAATGCGCAGCGGCTTGGAGTAAAGGCTTTCGGCGGACAGTTAGTGACGGGCGGCTCGATCATCGTGCGCCAGCGCGGCACGCGTTTGAAGCCCGGCAAGAATGTCGGTCGCGGTAAGGACGATACGCTGTTTGCCAAGGTTGACGGCGTAATTCGCTTCGTCGATCGCGGCAACATGGGCCGTTTCGTGCTCGTGGAACCGGCGGAAGCGTAGCTGCTGGCTAAAGGCTTCGTTTTTGAGCGGTCGATTTCAAAATCACAGAAGCAAGGCCCCGAGCTTCGGGGCTTTGTTGTTTCGGTGGCTGCTCGTGAAATGCCCATTTTCAGCATCTGTCATGCTGAGGCCCTCTGTTGGCCGAAGGATCTCCCGGAATGTCTCGAACTTAATTGCTGCGTCCTGGCTCTTTGGCCAAGGGTCCTCGCCGAAGAGCCGGAAATTCCATATAAGTCCGATGCATCGCCGGAGATCCTTCGGCTAATAGAGGGCCTCAGGATGACAGTTTCATAATGTTCATCGATGAAGCCAAAATTCGGGTAAAAGCCGGAGACGGCGGGAACGGCTGCATGGCCTTTCGTCGGGAGAAGTTTGTCCCGCGGGGTGGACCTTCAGGCGGCGACGGCGGACACGGTGGCGATGTCGTCATGGAATCGAGTGAGCGCCATAACACCCTCGTTCATTTCCGCTTCAATCCCGAGTACAAAGGGGAACGCGGGCGACACGGCGAGGGATCGAATCGCACGGGACAAGAAGGGGACGACGTCATCCTGAAAGTTCCCGTGGGGACGATTCTCTATGACTCCGACAGCGGCGAGCGCATTCACGATTTCTCACGTCCCGATGAGCGCTTGGTAATTGCTCGCGGCGGACGCGGCGGACGCGGCAATCAGCATTTCGCTACTCCCACTCACCAGGCTCCGCGTGAGCACGAACTCGGTCGTCCCGGCGAAGAGCGCAATTACCGGCTGGAACTGAAGCTGCTCGCCGATGTCGGTCTGGTTGGATATCCCAACGCCGGCAAGTCGACGCTGATCTCACGTATTTCGGCAGCGCGGCCGAAGATCGCGGATTACCCCTTCACCACCCTCGAGCCGAATCTCGGAGTCGTAACCACCGGGAAACCTCCGGACGACGACAGCTACGTTGTTGCCGACATTCCTGGCCTGATCGAAGGCGCGAGTTCTGGCCATGGACTGGGAACACAATTCCTGCGTCACATCGAACGCACGCGGCTCCTTTTGCACCTCATCGATGTGTCGGATGCAAGCGGGCGTCCCGATCCCGTCGAGGATTTCAAAGTCATCATGAACGAACTCGAGAGCTGGGGAGCGGGACTGGAGCAGAAGCCGATGATCGTAGTCGCCACCAAGATCGACACCGCCAATCTCGACAAGCTGGCCAAGCTCAAGCGCTTCTGTTCACGCCAAAAGCTGCCATTCATGGCGATCTCAGCCGTTACCGGTGAAGGTATCGAGAAGCTGAAATACGCGGTCGGTGAGCGCGTTAAGGAGATTCGCGCGACCCCAGATGCGAGCAGCGAGAGCCATTCTCTGCCGGCTTAGTTACGACGGTAGAGACGCAGCATGCTGCGTCTCCTCCAAGCCGATTGGGAGACCACGCAGTGTGTTGCTAGTACGGTGCATGGTGCAACACCATCCCACACCTTCAAGCTAGTACCCGGCGTCTCACTTTGGTAATCTCGTCTTCTGAACAAATTCGGCAAACGTGGACCATGTGAGAGCATCCTATAAGTGATGGCTCTAGCACTTGTGAGACGGCTTGAATTCGTGACGAGGGTAGTTCCTGAAAGGACGAAGGGAAGCGCCACTAATATGAGTTTCAATCTCCGTCGCCCACTCTTGATACTCATGTGGACAGGCATCGGACTCGGTGTCGTGGCCGGCGCCCTCTATCTTGGAAACGAACTGCGCAAGCAGCGCCTCGCCAAGCGCATGCCCTACGAGAGCTTCAGCCACGCTGGCGAAGACCGCACGTTCAACGGGACGGAATACGGCGTGGGGATTTAACCCTTGTGGCACGCCGACCTCAGCTGTGATTTGACGACAATTGCATACGAACCTAGAAAAGATACGCCTCCCCAGGTCAGAACATTTGCCGAACATCCGGTAGTGTCTCAGTTTTGAATTTATTTTTCGGAGAGTTGACCCTTGAGCAGGCGCGCGAGGTAATCTGCCATGAGGGAAACATCGATCTGCCCTTCGTCCCATTTCCTGTCTGCCGCCTTTAGCGCAGCATAATAGGGATCGCGGTTTTCTCGTATGCGTTCCGGAACGATTTTCTTACCAGGAAGAACTCGCCCCTGTTTGAGACACGTCAAGTAATAGCAGGCCGCTCTGGCTGTCCTGCCATTCCCTTCTACGAAGGGATGAATCCAGTTGAGTCTCCATAATGCATAAGCCGCCAGGCCGGTCGGATGATCGCCAATGCCTTCAACCGTCCAGTTCTCATGGATGAAGGAAAAAAACAAATCCATTACGTGTGGTACTTGTTCGTATCGAGGTGGAACGTGGTCGCTGACGTAAATGAGCTCCTCCCGAAAGCGCCCGCCAAACTGAGCTATGTTCGCTACGGCAGCGTAGTTCAATGCCCAAAGGGTGTATTTGTCGAATGCCTCAATGCCCTTTTCAAGTCCTATCTCAATGCAATTTGTGAGTAGGTCGTATTGGCGAAGCAGATTTTGCTCTTGTATTCGATTGTAGAGGTCCGGATTGTCTTTCTCGCGTACGGACATGTAGGAAATGGCCCACGGTTGGAAACGCGGGCCATTAAGCTGTCTATTTGGTTAGCAGGATGTGTTGCGATGCCTTGCGGACGCTGTCTTTTGTAATGCTCTTCGCATTGGCAGGGGCATTGCCGTAGGCGAAGCTGATCCTTTGTTCGCGCAATTCCTCTTCAGTTACCGGTGTCTTGCGCGACGCCTCCAGCAGCCCCTGCAATTCCTTGTCAACCTTGAGGCCTCCGATGAATGGTTTTCTGTCTGCCATGGTCTTGCCCCTTTCTCCCTTTGTTCGATGCCGAATTCCCCGTATGGCGTAACGAATGATACTGTTTAGCCCAATATTGTCAACGTCTTATCAAGGGTGTCTGTGGATTAACTCGGTTCAACTCTGCGAGTCACCATTTAAATTTTACGCTTAAACCGCTACAAACGGACGGTTTGTTACGCGGCGTTTGCTAGCTTTGCGGGTGCGCAATTTCGTCCGTTGGGCAAACTGCGAGGATGTAATAAATGAAACGCAGAGCCGCGGCTCAAGTAGTGCTGCTCCCCGTGCTCGGATCAGCCACGGTACTCATCCCTCGACTGACCACCTTCGGCTTCTCCCAACCTGCCAGCAACTGCCGCAAGACGAATTGCAAAATCCCGCCATGCTGGTAATACAAGATCTCCTGTGGCGTATCGATGCGCACCGTAGCTTCGAATTCTTTTACCGTGCCATCCCCTCGCTGCGCGTGGACGCTCACATGACGCCCCGACGCGAACTTCGAATCAAGTAGTTCGCGCAATCCGGTAATCGCGTACATCTCTTCGCCGTTGAGACCCAGCGCCTCCGGATCCTCTTCGGAAAGGAATTGCAGGGGAAGTATTCCCATTCCAACCAGGTTAGAGCGGTGGATGCGCTCATAGCTCTGTGCAATTACGGCATGAACTCCGAGCAGTTTTGGCCCCTTCGCGGCCCAGTCGCGTGAGGATCCCGATCCGTACTCTTTTCCGGCGAGGATGATCAGCGGCGCACCGGCGGACTGGTACTTCATCGAAGCGTCGAAGATCGAAATCACTTCATTCGTCGGAAGATAGCGGGTCACGCCTCCTTCAGTGCCGGGAGCGAGCTTGTTACGCAGGCGAACGTTAGCGAAGGTGCCGCGCACCATCACCTCGTGATTCCCGCGACGGGAACCATACGAGTTGAAGTCGTGCGGCTTTACGCCATGCTCGATCAGATACTTTCCGGCAGGGCCGTTTTGCTTAATCGATCCGGCCGGAGAGATGTGGTCTGTGGTGACACTGTCGCCCAGCCACGCGAGCACTCGGGCTCCAACGATGTCTTTGACGGGAGCGGGCTTTACCGGCATGTCGTCGAAGTATGGAGCCTTCTTAATGTAGGTCGAATCCTTCTCCCAGGCATACGTGTCCCCTTTGGGGACTCTCAGTCTCTTCCAGTGCTCATCGCCTTCGCTGATGTTCGCGTAGTTGCTGCGAAACATTTCCGAGTCGATGCACTTGCGCACGACCTCATCGACTTCCTTATGACTCGGCCAGATATCGCGTAGATAGACTTCCTTGCCCTGGCGGTCTTTCCCCAGCGGCTCGGTGAGCAGATCGTGATCGATGCGTCCTGCCAGCGCATAGGCCACCACTAGCGGCGGCGACATCAGGTAGTTGGCGCGAACCTCGGAGTTGATGCGTCCTTCAAAGTTGCGATTGCCAGACAGCACGGAGGCGACCACCAACTGATGATCCTCGATGGCCTTGGAGACGTCGGCGGGCAGCGGGCCCGAGTTGCCGATGCAGGTTGTGCATCCGTAGCCGGCGATGCTGAAGCGGAGACGGTCGAGGAACTCCATCAATCCGGCCTTCTTGTAGTACTCCGTCACCACGCGCGATCCGGGAGCAACCGAGGTCTTTACCCACGGTGGTGTCGAGAGTCCGCGCTCGACCGCTTTCTTGGCCAACAGTCCGGCAGCCATCATCACGTATGGATTTGACGTATTTGTGCAGCTCGTGATGGCAGCGATTACGACTGAGCCGTGGTCGAGATATTGGCTCACGTCCATGTGATGCTTATCCCCCACAGCTTCAGCAACGTCTTCCTTGTGGCCATTCGCGCTGTTGCCATTGCCAACGGGATTTCCGCCCTCACCTTCCCAGCGCATCACCTGACGCGCTGCGGACTTCGTTGCCGCCGGTCCGAGCAGTGACGGCAACTCGTGTTTGAAGTTCTCCGCCGTTTGCGACAGGCGAACGCGATCCTGCGGGCGGCGTGGTCCGGCGACGCTCGGCTCCACGGTTGAGAGATCAAGTTCCACCACTTCCGAATAGGTTGCGTGCGGCGAGTCTTTGGTATGGAACAGGCCCTGTTCTTTGCAGTAGGCATCAACCAGAGCTATTTGCTCGTCACTACGCCCGGTCATGCGCAGGTAGCGCAGCGTCTCCATATCGACTGGAAAGATGCCGCAGGTTGCGCCGTACTCGGGCGCCATGTTGGCGATCGTCGCGCGATCGGCTAAAGGCAGTTCGGAGAGGCCTTCGCCGAAGAACTCGACGAACTTGCCCACAACACCGGTCTTGCGAAGCATCTGCGTGACGGTCAGCACGAGATCAGTAGCCGTCGAGCCTTCCTTGAGCTTGCCTGTGAGCCTGAAGCCGACGACTTGAGGAAGCAGCATTGATACAGGCTGTCCTAACATCGCGGCCTCGGCTTCGATTCCACCCACACCCCAGCCGAGTACGCCCAAGCCGTTCACCATGGTGGTGTGGGAATCGGTGCCGACCAGCGTGTCGGGATACGCTTGCAGCGCCCCGTCGACTACTTGCGGAAAGACAACGCGAGCGAGGTACTCCAAATTGATCTGGTGCACGATGCCCATGTCCGGCGGCACGACCGAGAAGTTGTTGAATGCCGATTGACCCCAGCGGAGAAACGCATACCGCTCGCGATTGCGCTGGAATTCGAGCAGCGCATTCGTATGAAACGCGTTTGGTGTTCCGAATTCGTCGACTTGCACGGAATGGTCGATCACCAGTTCGGCAGGTTGAAGCGGATTGATCGCATTCGGATCGCCTCCCAGCTTCTTCATCGCATCGCGCATCGCTGCCAGGTCAACGACCGCAGGTACGCCAGTAAAGTCCTGCATCAGCACCCGCGCGGGTGTAAATGCGATCTCGCGCGAAGGCGCAGCCGACGCCTGCCACTGCGCCAGGAAACGAATATCGTCCTGCGTGACGGATTTTCCGTTCTCGGTCCGCAGCAGATTCTCCAGCAAGACGCGCATGCAATAGGGAAGGTGCTGCGTCGAGCCGCCCTGCTTGTCGAGCACGTTAATGCGGTAAATCTCGAATTGCCGACTGCCGACGCGCAGAGCGCTGCGCGCTCCAAATGAATTCATAAGTCACCTGACAATTAGATGTTCCTAAACCTCATTTTTCACCACGGAGACACGGAGTCACAGAGGAAGGCCGGGGTGAAACCACAAAGGGCACGAAGGATCTCCCGCGATGCGTCAGTCTTGAATGCTATATCCTGGCTCTTCGGCCAAGAATTCTGGTGAAAGAGCCAGCAAGTGGCATAGAAGCCTGAGACATTCCGGGAGATCCTTCGTCCGCCGCGGCGGGACTCAGGATGACAGGAATAAAGAGTTGCAGTTTCCATTCCGAATACTTCGTGATCCTTCGTGTCCTTCGTGGTTTCACCCGGCTGTTCTCCGTGACTCCGTGTCTCCGTGGTGAAAAGGCATCAAAACTTCCCGCCAAAAATCTGATACAGCAGCAACATGTTCAGGCTGATGATCACCGTCACCGAGGCGTAAGCGAGCACGTTTGTAGTCCGCCCATTTGCCAGTTCTCCCATGACCTTTGTGCGGCGCGTGAGCATGATCAGCGGCACAAGTGCGAACGGCAGCGCAAAACTCAATCCAACCTGTGAGAGGACCAGGATTTTCAGCGGATCCAGTTTCATGGCAATCACGACCAACGCCGGAATCATCGTAATAAACCGGCGCAGGAAGACGCTGAAACGAATGTTCAGGAAGCCTTCGATGATTACCTGACCTGCCATCGTTCCTACCGTTGAGGACGAAAGACCTGACAACAATAAAGCCAGTGCAAAGGCCATCGCCGAAACTCCACCGAGTAGTGGCGCGAGGGTCTGGTGGGCTTCTTCGATGGAGGCGACACGCTGGCCATGGGTGAAGAACACCGCAGCGGCCATTACGATCATGGCCGTATTAATCAGCCAGGCGCCGTTCATAGCGGCGAACACGTCGATGATCTCGAACTGCAGGTGTTTCAGGCGCTGCAGCCGTTGACTCGTCGGGCATCCTTCGAGCGCCTTGCGTGCGCGACCCTGCACCAACGCAGAGTGCAGATAGACCACATGCGGCATCACCGTCGCGCCGAGCATGCCGACTGCGATGTAAATGCTTTCTGACCCAATCTCCGGCACAAGAATGTGATAGCCGACCTGTGCCCAGTTTGGTTTTGCCAGGAAGATCTCAATGGCATAGCAGGCAGCGATACCAAACACGAATATCATGATGCCGACTTCGAGCTTCCTAAATCCGTATAGTTCCAGCGCGAGAATCAGGAAGACGAGAACTGCAGTGGCAAGCGCCGCCAGCATGAGCACGGTAGACTTTTCCAAGCCATGCGCCAGCATCGTAGGTCCGACGAGCAAATAAAAGCCGAGAGCAGCTCCGAGAAATTCAGCCAAGTCAGTAGCTAACGCCGCCAACTCGGCTGCGACCCACAGAAACAGAGTCATCCCGCGAGAGAAGTTGGCACGGCAGTTCTGAGGCAGGGTAAGCCCTGTGGCAATTCCAAGCTTTGCCGAGAGGTATTGAATGAGTATTGCCATGGCATTCGACCACAGCAGCACCCAGAGCAGGGAATAGCCGAATCGTGTCCCGCCCTCGATGTTGGTAGCGAAGTTGCCGGGATCGATATACGCGACGCTGGCGACGAATGCCGGTCCGAAGTAGTACCAGAGCTCTCCGCTGCGGAAGGCAGGCAAAGCCTTGAATTTAAGGCTCCAGACGTTGTTCGCCGGTGTAGACGTGCTGCTGCTCATTTCGCTGGCCACAACAGAGGAAAATCGCTGTTGATGTGGAACAAGTTAGTATAACGGGATGACCGCCTTGGAGGAGACGCAGCATGCTACGTCTCTACCTTGTTGCTTATTGCCCACTAAGCGCGTCATAGTGTTGGTATGCGTACCACTCGTATCGCCGTTGTTTTGGTCCTAATGCTCGGCGGTCTTGCTGCCGCACTGCATGCTCAATCCTTTACCAAGGACCAGGTGTCCTCAAAGCTCCGCGAGCTTTATCCGGACAACGCGGATGCGAAGAAGGAGATCGCCGAGGCACTGGCTGCAGCGGGCAAGGACCATAAACACGTCCTCCTGGTCTTTGGCGCGAATTGGTGCTTTGACTGCTTTGCCCTCGACTACCGTTTTCATCAGGCAGCGATTCAACCCGTCATCGACAAGAACTATCACGTCGTGCACGTGGACATCGGTCGCAACGACAAAAACCAGGACTTGGTGAAGAAGTACAACATTCCGATCGAGAAGGGCGTACCATCGCTCGCTGTTCTGGACAGCAAGGGACACGCTTTATACACGACCGGAGAGTTCGAGTCGGCCAGGAGCACCGATCCGCAGGTGATTGTGAAGTTTCTGGATACCTGGAAGCCGAAACAGACTTGAGGCGGAGGTTCCAGAGCCATAGCCAGCCTCTTGACTGCTAGAGTAGCTTCGCCGAAACCCTTCCCAAATTGGAACGGATAGTTCTCTGATAATTCCCTGATAATTTTTCGAATCCCAAAGGAATTGGCGTTAACTGTCTTGTCCTGAGTGGAATGGCCGGAAAATGAGTCAGATCCCTGTTAGATCCCTGCCGGGGAACGGGAATTCTTCAGGTTTTGGGCAGAATTCGAACGATTTTTCGGTTGTATTTGCACTCTTGCCTCTTATTTTCGGTGTTCCTGTCTTCTTTTCCGAGTCTTCTGAAGGTCAATCTAAAGGGCTCTGTAACAATACAAAGAAGCTGATTCAGGATTCTGACTATCCATCGTTAGGTAATCAGACAAGGAATTTCATGGACTCTCGCTTCGTCGCCTTCCTTGGCATTGCTGCGCTGCTGACCATCATCCCTGGAGCCGATACCGGTCTCGTCACAAAAAACGCAATTACTCGGGGACGCACGGCCGCATTCTTCACAACCTTTGGCATTTGTCTTGGCTGCCTATGCCACGCTACCGCCTCGGCGTTGGGACTTTCGGTTGTTCTGCGTGAATCGGCTCGCCTCTATGAGTGGGTGAAGCTGGCTGGCGCGGGATACCTTATGTACATCGGTGCTCGAGCGTTGTGGGCGGCACGTAAGCCGTTCGCTGAACAGAGCGTTGCATTCAAAGCCGAGCAAAGACGTGGCGTCTGGTTCAGCTTCATTGAAGGACTGTTCACGAACCTCCTGAATCCGAAAGTAGCGATCTTCTACCTCACCTTTTTGCCGCAGTTCATCGCGCCCGGCGAGAACGTTCTTCGCAAGTCTCTGTTCCTCGCAACCATTCACGTCCTGATGGGATTGATGTGGCTGTGCAGCTACGCGATGCTGCTGGATCGAATGAGCGCGATTCTCACGCGGCCATCGGTCAGGCGTAAATTGGAGGCATTTACTGGCGCAGTTCTGGTTGCCTTTGGCCTGCGGCTGGCGATGGAACGCAGGTGATATCCGGTATCCTGCTGGAAAATGCACTCAACATCGGTGAGAATACCTGTCAAAGCAAGACTCTTTCGAGCAGATCGACAGGTAGGCTGAACCGAGGAAAACCCACGAATGAAGACGGTATTCGTCGTAGGCGCGGGACCGGCAGGGCTCTTTGCAGCACAAAAAATCGCGCAAGCTGGTCATCAGGTTGTCATCCTTAATCGCGATATCAAACCCGGCGGCCTAGCCGAATACGGAATCTATCCCACAAAAGACAAGATGAAGGTCGGACTGCGTAAACAGTTCGCGAAGGTTCTCTCTTTGCCCAATGTCCACTACTTCGGGCACGTGTGCATAGCAGAACAGGGCTGCCTCTGCATCGATGAACTTCAGGAGTTCAATCCTTCAGCCATTGTTTTTGCCGTAGGCGCACAAGGAACCAAGAAGCTCGGCCTGGAGGGCAGTTCCGCTCGCGGCGTCTATTCCGCCAAAGACTTCGTGTATTTCTACAACCAGTTACCGCCGTTTGCGTCGCAGGACTTCTCCACGGGCAAGCGAGTCGCCGTGATCGGGATGGGGAACGTCGCCGTCGATCTCGCACACTGGTTGCTAGTCGATGCTGTGGATAAACCGGAGGAAGTCATTGTTGTCGCGCGACGCGGCCCATTCGAGGCAAAGTTCGATCAGAAAGAGTTCGCTTTTGTAGAGAAGTATCTCGACCGCGAAGCCTTCCTGCAGGAGCTGCAGCGAATTCAGCCACAACTGGCTGCAGTCGGTCAGGACATCAACAAAGTGTCTGAAGACACGTTTCCCATTCTGTCAAAGCCTGCATCTGAACGTCCCGGTCCAGGACGTCTGCTGTTTCGGTTCTTAAGCTCACCGTCTTCAATTCATACAGACGCCACGAGCCGGATTAATCGGCTTCGAGTCAGCGAGAACGTTCTCATGCAACGCGATGGCAACATGGCCTGCAAAGCTACAGAGCGCAATGCCGACCTGGAAGTAGACACGATGATCTTCGCGATCGGCGATGCCGCCGATCCGAGCGTCGGATTACCTTGCGGACCTGAAGGCTATCTCATTAATCTCGATACGAGCGATCCACTGCGCGCGGCTTATGAGGTCTATGACAAAGACCGAGACTGCGCGATGGAAGGTGTTTACGTTGTTGGCTGGGCGCGTAAAGCCAGCGAAGGACTGGTTGGCATTGCACGCCATGATGCAGAGGTTGGCGCCGTTCACGTACTTAAGTATCTGGAGAGCTTTCCCGAAAGGGAATCAGCCACTCCGGCAGAGATAAGACGATCCGTCGAGTCCAAAGGCGTTCGCGTTGTCGACAAGGCCGATCTCGAGCACCTGGCCAAAGCTGAGGAAGAGGAAGCGCGCGCCAAGGGAATCTCTTGGTTCAAGTTCTCCGAAGATGAAGCCATGTTGGCCGCTATCGACGAACAAAAAGAGCGCTCCGGCGGTGCTGTCGCGAGCGCCTCAAGCTGATGGTTGTTCCCGAAGAGGCGGTATCTGTCGACAGAAAGCGTGGCCATATCGCCGGATTTTCAATATGTTAGGCGGGCACTCGGTCTGGATGTGCGTCCAAAAGGACAGTTTCCAGCAGGGTACCCGGCATACATGACTATTCCCGTTAGTAACTTCCGCTAGCTCACAAACAGCACAATAATTTGTGTGTGAGTCGAGACCAGGCACTCTTGCTTGTAACTGTGGTGGCGATTGCCGTTGGCATATTCATGTTGCGCCAGGCCAACGGTCAATCGAACTCCGCAGAAGCAAGCGTCGCGGCACCCACTTACGCGAGCGCTCCACCACCGACGCCAGCGGCTGCGCCTCTTCCTGAAAACAGCGCAGCTGGAGCAGCGTTTGAAGCGATCCCCAAAGATCGTTCGGGCGAGGAGCAGGAGATCATCAACTACGCGAAGAACGCTCCGGTGTCGATGCTCGATTCCTCTCTTCCGCATCAATCTGCTGGCTACTGGATACCGCGAGCGGCAGGCGCATACTCCCGACTGCGTTGGGATGTAAACAACTGCGCCACACCGCGGAGACACCCCGATTCCGTTCCAGTCTGCGCGCAGGCCAACATCGAATTTACGAACGGAACCAGATTTGAAGCCCTCCTCCTCCTTGGCTCCCGTCCACTCGATTCAACAGGAGCGGTAAAGTACGTCCAGCCTTCCTTGCTCTGGGCTTTTTACAAGAAGCCGCGGGGGGCCGTGGTACCGGCGCCGCTCGGACTACTCCAGCGACTCGCGCAAGAAGCAAATTAGCCGCCCTCCCCGCCCCCAGGAGGCATTCTTTCTCACAGCATGGTGGTTGTATTCTGTCCCACTATGTCTGCCTACATCGGCGCCATCGACCAGGGAACCACCAGCACACGTTTCATCGTCTTCGACCGCTCCGGACGGATCGTCGTCTCTGCGCAGCGCGAGCATGAGCAGATCTATCCTCGTCCAGGATGGGTGGAACATGACGCGGAAGAAATTTGGCGCCGCACGCTTCAAGTGATTGAAGAGTCTATGGCAGAGCGCGCACTTGGAGCCAAGGACTTTGCCGCGATCGGTATTACCAACCAACGTGAAACCACCGTGCTTTGGGATCGGAAAACGGGTGCTCCCGTTGCGAATGCAATTGTCTGGCAGGACACTCGCACTGAACAGTACCTTCCGCAGTTTGCAGCCACCGGAGACTCAGTTCGACACAAGACGGGTCTGCCGATCTCCACCTACTTCAGTAGCCTGAAGATCCGTTGGCTGCTCGACAATGTTCCCGGATTACGCAGTCGCGCCATGGCGGGAGAGATCCTCTTTGGGACGATCGATAGCTTTCTGGCATGGCGCCTCACCGGTGGCACCTACGGAGGAGCACACTTCACGGATGTGACGAACGGCAGCCGCACGCAACTGCTGAACCTCCGGACCTGCAGCTGGGACGACGAACTACTCCAGACTTTCGAGATCCCGAAGCAAATCCTGCCGGAGGTTCGTAGCAGCTCGGAGAAATACGGCGCGGTGTGTCTCCATGCGCTGGACGGAGTTCCGCTCGCCGGAGTTCTTGGAGATCAACAAGCCGCGCTTGTGGGCCAAACATGCTTTCATCCTGGAGAAGCGAAGAACACTTACGGTACGGGATGCTTTCTCTTGCTGAACACTGGCAAGGAACCGGTACTCTCGAAGCATGGACTTCTCACAACCGTTGCCTATCAATTCGGGAAAGAGCAGCCGAACTATGCGCTCGAAGGCAGCGTGGCCATCACCGGCGCCCTGGTGCAGTGGATGCGCGATAACCTCGGCTTAATCCAATCCAGCGGCGATATAGAGACCCTTGCGCGCACTGTGAACGACAATGGCGGGGTCTACTTCGTGCCTGCATTCTCTGGACTATTTGCACCGTATTGGAAGGCCAACGCTCGCGGCGTGATCGCCGGCCTCACGCGTTACGCGAACAAAGGACACATCGCTCGCGCCGTCCTTGAAGCAACCGCATTTCAGACGCGCGAAGTCGTAGAGGCCATGGAATACGACAGCGGAAAGCCAGTCGATGTCGTTCGCGTTGACGGAGGCATGGTTGGGAACGATCTGCTCATGCAATTCCAGGCAGACATCCTGAATCGGGAAGTCGTGCTGCCGCATGTGAAGGAGACCACTGCTTTAGGCGCTGCCTTCGCCGCCGGACTCGCTGTCGGATTCTTCAAAGACCTCGACGAACTTCGTGCCACCTGGTCGGTTGATCGTCGCTGGAAGCCGCAGATGGAGTCTGCCAATCGCGAAACTCTTTACCGCAATTGGAAAAAGGCTGTGACGAGATCAATGGAGTGGGTGGAATAGAACGGAACCTCGGAAGCCCTCTGCAAATCAGGAGGCGAAAAGCAACGACTGCTTGGAACCCACCTCCAGTGCTTCTATTGGCTATTCTCCTATTGGCTATTCTCCCTTCCCCGAAATAAAAACGGCCCTGCTTGCAAGGCAGGGCCAAGGGGCAGTGCAAACTTGAGTTACTGCGGTGGGGGTGGAGCGCCGGGACCATCGCCGTGATGCATCCTGAACATTTTTCCCATTCTTTCTCTCGTGACCGATTGCAGCTTCTTCCATTGATCAGGCGTGAGCTCATTACGGAAATGCAGTGACATGAGCGTAAACTCATTTTCCATCGCGTTGCGCGCAGTCTGAAGCGCCTGCAGTTGCTGAAGCACGGCGTTCTGATCTGGCTTATCTTGCTCCAACAGATCGCTCAACTTTCCTTCCTCTATCTCGACGTTTCCCTTCGCTTTAATTAAGTTGGGGCGATGATTTCCGAAGATCTGATTGAGCTTTTCCTTCTGCGTGTCACTGAGATTGATGGCCTGGGCAATCTCGGAATTGCGCCACCAGTCGTGTCCCAATCCCGGCATTCCGACCATGCCAGGCATTCGCATCCCGCGCCCATGAGGGCCTTTGTCGGGCGGTGGCGTATTGTCGCTTTGCGCCGCTGCGATGCCGATTGTCAGTAGGAGCAAGCTTAAACAGTAAGAGAGTGTTTTCATGGTTGTTGAGTCCTTGTGCGTTCGTGCGAAACGTTGTGATTCGTGCTTTCGATCTCGAGTCCGCCCATTTCTCCAACCAGCAGGCTGGCGGGCTGCAATGCCTCGGGCAGATCCTGGTTGAGGTGAGCTTCGATGTCGCTGATCAATGCTGCATCAGAGATGACAGTAGAAACGTCCCGTGTCGCCGTAGTACCCCTGAAATTCAATAGCAGAAAAACTGCCAGGATAACCGCCAGCGCCGAGGTTGCCAGCGCAAAGCTGACATTGCGTCCAGCAGTCTTCCTGATCTGTGCCTCCAAAATTCTCTGCTGAATGTTGCGTGACTGTCGTCCCCAGTCGATGGCTGAACGGCCGCCGCTGTAGCAAACATCCTGCTTCAAGCTCGCGAGCCTCTCGCGATAGATCGACATCTGTTCCCAGCACTGCGGGCAAATCTCTAGATGACCCGCCGTCCGCGGACTACGTTCGCCAGCCGCGGCCGCTGTAAGTTCTTCGTCACTGAGATGAATGGAAATCACTGCTGTTCCCCTTCCCGCCAATTGCGCAAGTTCATCATCGCCCGGTGCAGATGCGACTTGACCGTGCCCGGCCTGCGGTTTGTTACCCGCGAAATTTCTTCTATCGACATGCCCTCTACCGCGCTTAACAGCAGGGCCTCTCGTTGCGGCGTGGTGAGCCGCTGAATCCGCTGCGAGACGCGTTCCAGGCGCTCGCGCCGCAGCAAATGCTCCTCGGGAGTCGATGCTGGATCGGGAACTTGCTCCGCCTGGCTCTGCTCCGGCTCGGAAGCATCGAAGCGAATCAGTTTCCGCCAAAGTGCAAAGCGGCGGTTGCGGAAATGGTCCCGCACGAGGTTGATCGCGATCCGCGCCAGCCACGTAAACACCTGGCAATCCCCGCGAAAACCCTTCTGCTTCTGAAAGGCACGGATAAAACATTCCTGCGTAAGCTCTTCCGCCAGGTCAGGTTCGCTCGTCTGCGCCAGCACGAGGCGATACACCCGCTGCTGGTAAAGGCGTATGAATTCGTCGAAATCGGCGAAGGGCGACTCTGCCTCGGTTTTCGCTCCCGCAGGGGCTGCCGCCTGCACCATATTCATCTGGTTCGATGAGCTCCCGTCACTTGATATGGACGAATTTCTACCATCTCGGTTTACGTAGCAGCTTTTTTCGCTGCAAAAACAAGACACGGATTTCCAGGATTTCACGGAACCGACGGATCTAGTAGGAACCGCACCTGCACTCCGGAAATCTGTTCCGCACATGTTTATTTTCCCAGCTTCCCCGCCCAACCGTGTAATCCGTTAAATCCGTGCAATTCGTGTCTCGTTTTCCGTTCGCAGCCTTGATTCCCTTAATTCCACAGGGAAATTCTTTGCAATGTCGCCATGCTTTCGTGGTATTTTCGTCTAAGATTCGCCTCGGAGTGGGTGCCGAATGGGACTGCTTTTCGCCAGTGCGGTTGCACTATTCGTTGGTATTGCCAGCGCTTATCTCTTCCTGCGCAGCAGGATGGCGGTGGCTGCGGAGCGCATCCAGAACCTGGAGAGGCGCCTTGCGGAGACTCAGTCTGAGTATCAAAGAGGTGCCGCGGTGCTCGCCGAAAAGGACGCGGCGTTGGTTGCCCGCTCAAATGAATTAGCCGCGGTAAAGGCGGAGCTCACGGCCGAACGCCAAGCGGCTATCGACAAGTTGGCGCTGGTGCAACAGAGCGAGCAGCGCTTGTCCGAATCCTTTGATCTGCTCGCCGCAAGAGCGCTCAAAGAAAACACGGCCGAGTTTCTGAAACTTGCAAGAAATCAGTTCGAGCAGGAGCAGAAGATGGCCTCCGGCGATCTGGGCATGAAGAAGGAAGCCATCGAAGCTCTGCTCGCGACCGCGAGTTCTTCGCTCAAGACGCTCGATGAGCAAATTCGCTCCAGCGATGTTGAGCGCAAGCAAGCCGAGGCTGCCCTCGGACAGCAGATCACGTCGCTTGTAGATCTCCAGCATCGCCTTTCTGATGAAACGCGACGCCTTTCGCGGGCCTTGGAGCGTCCCACGGTGCGTGGCAACTGGGGCGAAGTGCAGTTGCGTCGCGTAGTCGAATTCGCAGGCATGATCGAGCATTGTCACTTCGAATCGCAGAAGACATTCTCCGATGACGACGGCAACCGACTGCGTCCCGATCTAGTCGTGCATATGCCGAACGGTCGGGTTATCGCCGTCGATGCCAAAGTGTCACTGGATGCCTTCACCAAGGCCGCCAACGCCGATCAGGAGCAGGAAGTTCGCGCTCATCTGGAACAGCACGCGGCGCAAGTTCGCAAGCACGTCGATGATCTGGCCTCGAAGGCGTACTGGCAGCAGTTTCCCAACTCACCCGATTTCGTTGTAGCTTTCATGCCCAGCGAGGCGCTACTAAGCGCCGCGCTCCAGGCGGACGCCACGCTGCTAGATGACGCTGCGCAGAGTAAAGTCCTGCTTGCGACACCACTCACGCTGATCGCTTTGCTGAAGGCTGTGCATTGTGGCTGGCGCGAAGACAAACTCGCCAAGAACGCCGAAGAAATCAGCGCCATTGGTCGTTTGCTCTATTCCCGGCTGGTCACGCTCGGAACCCATCTCTCCAAGTTGGGAGACAACATTGATCGCACGGTAGCTACTTACAATCAGGTCATCGGCTCCATCGAAAGAAGCGCTTTTCCGGCAGCTCGAAGGTTCGAACAGCTTGGAGCATCTGCCGGCGACGTACTCCCGGAGCTGGAATTCGTAGAGCACCTGACCCGCCCGCTCCAGTCTCCAGAGTGGAAGCAATCCGAATCCGGCAACGAGCCTCTGGACTTCAACCGCCTTGCACTCACAGAAAGCAGCGGAAAGCCCTCCTAGCCCCGCAGAGCGCGCTGAGTACGGCATAATGAATATAGGACCCTTTCGCGCCGGGCAATCCGCGCGTTTAATGCCGTGTATTGAATAATGACCCCTGCGAATCCAGCAACCGAAGCCGCGGCCGCAACACCAGCCGCTCCAGCCCCTCAGTCGAACTTCATTCGGGACATCATTGTTCAGGATCTCGAGACCAACAAGTTCGGCGGGAAGGTACAAACGCGCTTTCCTCCCGAGCCCAACGGCTATCTGCATCTCGGCCATGCAAAAGCGATCTGCTTAAACTTCGGCCTGGCAGCCGAGTTTGGCGGCAAGACCAATCTCCGCTTCGACGACACCAATCCGGAAAAAGAAGAGCAGGAGTATGTAGATTCCATCATTCGCGACGTGCGCTGGCTCGGCTTTGACTGGGAAGATCGGATGTTCTATGCCTCCGACTACTTCGACCAGCTCTATGCGTGGGCCGTGCAACTGATCAAAGCCGGTAGAGCGTATGTTGATGATCTCAGCCCTGACGAGATCCGCAAGACGCGCGGAACTCTAACCGAGTCGGGGAAGAATAGTCCATTTCGGAACCGTTCCGTCGAGGAGAACCTTGATCTCTTCGAGCGCATGCGTAAGGGAGAATTCCCGAATGGATTGCGCACGCTCCGCGCGAAGATCGATATGGCGTCTCCCAACCTGAACATCCGCGATCCAGTGATGTATCGCATCCTCCACGCCGACCATCACCGTACCGGCAGCAAGTGGTGCATCTATCCGCTCTACGATTTTGCGCACGGCCAGTCGGATTCGCTGGAGAAGGTCACGCACTCGATTTGCACCTTGGAGTTCGAGGATCATAGACCGCTTTACAACTGGTTTATCGAGCAGCTTGGCATCTTTCCATCGCAGCAGATCGAATTTGATCGCCTCAACCTAACCTATACGCTCCTGAGTAAGCGCAAGCTCCTGCAGCTCGTGAACGACAGCCACGTGCGCGGATGGGACGATCCTCGCATGCCCACGCTCTCCGGAGTCCGCCGCCGCGGATATACACCTGAAGCGCTGAGGAACTTCTGTAACTCAATCGGCGTGTCAAAGACAAACGGAATTATCGAGCTGGCGATGCTCGAGCATTTTCTCCGTGAGGATCTCAACAAACGTGTGCCGCGCGTGATGGCTGTGCTGCGCCCCTTGAAGCTGGTGATCGAAAACTATCCGGAAGGGCAAGTCGAGCAGATGGACGCGATCAACAACCCGGAAGACGCCAGCGCCGGCACGCGCAAAGTCCCGCTCTCGCGTGTCCTCTACATTGAGCGCGACGACTTCCGCGAGAATCCGCCAAAGCACTTTTACCGGCTCTCACCGGGGCGTGAAGTGCGATTGCGATATGGATACTTTGTCACCTGCACGAACGTGGTGAAGGACGCGAGTGGCGAAGTCGTCGAAATTCACTGTACGTATGATCCGGCGACACGCGGCGGCAATGCCCCTGACGGACGCAAAGTGAAGTCCACGATCCACTGGGTGTCGGCTGCCCATGCAATCAATGCTGAGGTGCGCGTTTACGACAATCTATTTCTGAAAGAAAATCCCAACGAAGTCGAAGAAGGCAAAGACTGGACGGCGAACCTGAACCAGAACTCGCTCGAAGTCATTCGCGATGCCAAGCTCGAACCATCACTCGCGAATGCTGGTTCCGGTGCTCGATATCAATTCGAGCGACTGGGTTACTTCTGCGTGGATCCTGACTCCAAACCTGGCGCCCCAGTGTTCAACCGTACAGTCGCCCTCAAAGATACGTGGGCGAAGGTGGAAAAACGAAGCGCCTGACGAGTCGCGGTGCCCGGATCTCGCATTGTTGTGCGTTTGTGATGTCCTGTCGTTCGGAGCACGCTAGCCTGCCACAGAATGGCACGTCTAAAAGATGAAATACTGCGCCACTGCCTAAACCTCAGACGAGCGCATAGGAGCCCAAATGCGTCTACTCAATCCTGTAACCGTCGTCGCGCTCTTCTCGATGGCGCTGTTTGCTGCCGATGATTCAGCCCTCCGAGGCGTATATGTCGGCGACATAGACAAATCGGTCAACCCTTGCGTCAACTTCTTTGATTACGCGAATGGCGCGTGGCGTAAACAGAACCCAATTCCACCAAGCATGGTGCGCTGGAGTCGACGTTGGGAATCGGGCGAGACCAACAAAGATGTCTTACACGGCATTCTCGAAGAGACTGCCAAGCAATCAGAGAAGACAAAGCCTGGCTCAACCGATCAATTAGTCAGCGACTACTACGGCGCGTGCATGGACGAGAAGGCCATCGAGCAACGGGGAATTGAGCCGATACGACCTGATCTCAACTTAATCAAGTCAATGAAGTCCCGTGCCGATCTGCAAAAGGTCATTACTCACCTCAACGAAGAGGCTCTGTTCGCGCCCTTTGCATTCGGATCGAATCCCGACCGGCACGAACCTACAAACGTGATCGCCGACTTCGAAGCGTCCGGACTCGGTCTGCCCGATCGCGACTACTACTTCAAAGACGACGAGAAGTCGAAGGAAACACGCCAAAAGTATCTGGAACACGTTGCTATGGTTTTCCAGCTTGCTGGGTCAAACGCCGCAGAGGCAAATGCGACTGCGCAAACCGTGATGAAGATGGAGACCGCACTTGCCGGAGCATCGCTGACCAACGTCGAACTACGCGATCCCAAGGCGACAGATCACAAGATGACGGTGGCCGATGCGCAGATGCTCAGTCCAAACCTTCAATGGCAGCGTTACTTCTCCGATCTGAAAGTTGACAGCAAGGTTCCCTTCAACGTCGGAGAACCTAAGTTTCTCGCTGAAGTCGACAGGCAGCTCGCAAATACTCCTATTGCCGACTGGAAGACCTATCTCACTTGGCACGTCTTGCGCACTGCATCGCCTTATCTCTCTTCAAAGTTCGTCGACGAAGATTTCGCCTTCAATCAGAAGTACCTGAACGGCGCACAGGAGATGAAGCCACTCTGGAAACGCTGTGCGGAGTCTGAAGACAGTCTGCTTGGTGAGGCGCTTGGCAAGAAGTACGTGGAAAAGGTCTTTCCGCCTGAAGCTAAGACTCGTGTGCAAGAGATAGTAAAGAATATTCTTGCTGCCTTGCATGACGATATCGAGCAGCTCACGTGGATGAGTCCCGAAACAAAACAAAAGGCGCTGCTCAAGCTGTCGACCTTCAATCCGAAGATCGGCTATCCCGATAAGTGGAAGGATTATTCCAGCGTAAAGATCACCCGCACTTCCTATATGGGGAATGTGATCGAAGCGTCGAAGTTCCTTGTCCGGGACGATCTCGATCTGATCGGTAAGCCAATCGATCGCGGCCGCTGGGGCATGACGCCACCAACCTCGAATGCTTACTACAATCCGCTACTGAACGAGATCGTTTTCCCCGCCGGCATTCTTGTGCCGCCGCTCTTCGACGTGAAAGCCAACGACGCGGTGAACTACGGTTCAATCGGACCGATCATCGGGCACGAGATCTCCCATGGCTTCGACGATCAAGGCGCGCAGTTCGATGAGGTCGGACGGCTTCACGATTGGTGGACGCCTGCCGATTACAGAACATTCCAGACACGCGCACAGTGCGTCGTTGATCAATTCAACAGCTACTCCATTGAAGGCGGAATGCACCACAACGGCAAGCTAGTGCTTGGCGAGAGCATTGGGGATTTAGGCGGACTACGTCTCGGTTACCTCGCTCTCGAGAAATCGATGGAGGGCAAACCACGTCCCGAAAATGTCGATGGATTCACGCCTGAACAACAGTACTTCATCGCCTGGGGTCAGGCCCGAGGAGATGAGATTCGTCCGGAGACACAGCGGCAGATGGTGCTCACCGATCCGCATCCGATCGGCAAGTATCGTGTCATCGGGCCCATGAGCAACATGCCCGAATTCCAGAAAGCGTTCTCATGCAAAGAGAGCGATCCGATGGTTCGCCCAGCAGATCAACGCTGCGCGATCTGGTGAAGACCAAGAGGCGAACACGAAGGTCACGAGGGAAACGCAAAAGGTCACGACGCATCTCTCCGTGACCTTCTCTTTGCCTTTGTGACCTTCGTGTTCGCTCCGGTCTTAACTCCTTAGCAGGCATCACTCATATCTCAACGCAACCACCGGGCTCACTCGTGTTGCATGGCGTGCGGGAACGAAGGTTGCTAGAAAAGCGACCGCTGCGAGCGTCAGAATGACAGCGGCGAAGGTAAGTGGGTCGGTAGAGCTGATTCCATAAAGCAGGCTACCCATCAGTCGCGTCAAGGCAACAGCCGCAACGATCCCAATACCGACGCCGATCAATGTAAGTCGCGTTCCCTCTCCGAGCACGAGGCTAAGGACGTTTCTGCGTTGTGCTCCGAGGGCCATACGAATTCCAATCTCGTGCGTGCGCTGGGCCACGCTGTACGCGATGACACCATAGATTCCCACGACGGTGAGCACTAACGCGATTGCGGCAAACACTCCGAGCACAAACATCATGAAACGAGAACGCGACAAGGAATCGGCCAGAAGCTGATCCATACTAGCGATGGAAGCCATTGGCAATTCCGAATCCATTTGCCGCAGTTCACGTCGAATGGGAGGCACCAGAGACAACGGATCATTTGACGTTCTTGTCAGGACAGTCATGCGCGAGTAGGGCAGCTCTGGCATTGGCCAGTATGCATTCGGCTTGGGCTCTTCGCCAGGGCTCATCTGGCGAACGGAGCCGCAGACGCCGATGATCTCCGACGGATTCTCATCGTCGACCTTCTCGTCGCGCATATAGATCACTACTCTCTTGCCCAGCGGGTTTTCTCCCGGCAGATGCTTATCGACAAATGCCTGATTCACGATCACAACACGACGTGTCTGATGCAGCTCTGCGTCATTGAAAGTTCGTCCGGCCAGAATAGGAATCCCCATTGTGTGGAAATAATCTGGACCGACAACTCTGACTCCCGAAACGGGACCCTCGGATTTCGAAAGCTGAGGCTGGCCGAGAATGTGGACGCCGGTGGCCGCTCCTAGTCCAGTAAGTGGAGGGTAATTCTCCATGGTTACAGAGCGCACACCGGGAATGCGGCTAATTCGATTCAGGAACTCATTGAAGAAAACCACTTGAAGCTCATCTTTTGCGTACTTGGTTCGTGGCAATGCCACCTGGAAGGTGAGCAGGTTACGGCTCTCGAATCCAGGATTGACGCCGGCCAGGCGAATAAAGCTTCGAATGAGCAATCCCGAACCCGCGAGCAGGACAAGAGCCAGTCCCATTTGGCCTACAACCAGCGCATGTCGCACAACGCCGCGTCGTGCACTCGCGGAGCTTCGCGTTTCCTCTTTCAAAGTTTCTGCAATAGGGGAATGCGAAGCGACATAGGAAGGCAAGAAGCCAAATAGCAAGCTCGAAAGCAAAGTTGCAGCAGCAGCAAAGCTCAGCAATTTCCCATCAACAGAGACAGAATTCAATCCTAAGAGGCCTTTCGGGCTCGCGGCGAGCAGTGCATTAGTGCCCCAAACTGCAAACAGCAGTCCCAGGGCGCCCCCAATGATCGCGAGCAGCAGACTCTCAGTCAGCAGCTGCCGAGCAACGCGCCAACGGCTCGCGCCGATAGCAGTCCGAATCGCGATCTCCCGCTCTCGCTTGGCCGCGCGCGCCAGCAGAAGGCTGGATACATTCGCGCACGCAATGAGCAGCACGAAGGCAACAGCGCAGAACAGCGTAACGAGGGCAGGCCGCAGGTCGCCTGACAATTGCTCACGTATGGAAACGACCGTGGCGCCCCAGTGCGTATTCGTATCCGGATACTGCTGCTGCAGTCGCGTGGCTACGGTGTTCATCTGGTCCTGTGCCTGCGGCAGCTTCACCCCTGGCTTCATGCGCGCGACTACCGTGAGATAACGACCAATACCTTGTTTGCGATCGCCAAACGATTGAGGAACCGCCCATGGCGCCCACATCTGCGGCTTCGCACCTGTGAGAGATCCATCCTTCACATAGAGAGTGAAATCTTTCGGAGCGACACCGACGACGACGTGGGGCTTTCCGTCGATGTCGATGGTCTTACCGATCAGGTAAGGATCGCCGCCAAAGCGTTCCTTCCAGAAGCCGTAATCCAGAATTACTACATCGTCGCTACCTTTCTTCCAGTTCTCTTCGGTAAATCCGGCGCCCAAAACGGGATTTACACGCACAACCCGGAAGAAACCAGCCGTTACGTTCTGAACTACAACCTGCTCAGGGTTGCCATTGCCGGTGAGGTTTGCGCGCGTGTCTGCCATTGCAGCCATGCCCTCGAAAACCAAATTCTGACGTTGCCAATCGAGAAAATTCGGGGCGCGACGACGTTGTGAGGGTGGGAATGTTTGATGCTGTTCTCCCAAACGACGACGAGGCTGGCAGGATCGTTGTAGGGTAGAGGACGTAGTAAAAGAGCGTCGACAATGGAGAAGATCGCCGTAGTCGCTCCCATGCCGAGGGCTAACGTCAGGATGGCGACAACCGTGAAGCTTGGATTCTTGCGCAGCATGCGCACGCCATAGCCGAGGTCCTGAATGAGAGTTTCGACGAAGCCAACACCGCGCGCTTCACGGACTTCTTCTTTGACCTTGTCTTCTCCGCCAATCATGAGACGAGCACGACGTTTCGCTTCCTCGCGGGAAAGGCCTGTGGCCACGTACTTCTCCACTTGTCGCTCGAAGTGGAAGCGCAGTTCTTCGTTCATCTCTTCTTCCACCCGTTCGCGCTGAAAAAGAGAACGTAAACGGAATATCACATCGCTGAGCACGGGCAGTCTCCTATGTAGTCTCAAGAATGTGGGCCACAGCCGTCGTGAGCTTTCGCCACGAGTCCTGCTCGGTTTCCAGCTGTTTACGTCCTGCCCGAGTAAGTTCGTAATACTTCGCACGGCGGTTGTTTTCCGACGCTCCCCAGCGGGCCTTGATCCAGCCACGACGCTCGAGCCGGTGCAATGCGGGATAGAGCGAACCCTGCTGCACTTGAAGGACTTCCTTTGAAATCTGCTGAATTCGCTCGGAAATCGCCCATCCGTGCAGTGGTTCGAGAGTGACCGTTTTCAGGATCAATAGATCCAATGTGCCTTGGGGAAGATCGATGCGAGTCTCGGACATATGCTCCTTTTGCGCTTCTACAGAAGAATAGCGTGCGTGTTGTAGAAGCACAAGGGGAGGGCTTCTAGCTTTTGGCTCAGCGCTTCAGCCTCTGCTAGGCTTTTGCGCATGAGTTTTCCTGCAATTGCCGCTGACCTGTCGGAAACGGTATTGGGCTGCGAGCCTTTGCTCCGCCAAATTCGAAATGTGGACGCCACTTTTCGTCCGGCTCCTGAAAAGTGGAGTAAGAAAGAGATTCTTGGCCATCTGATCGACTCAGCGGCAAATAATCATCAGCGCTTTGTGCGCGCTGCGGCGCAGGGCAGTCTGGAGTTTCCTGGCTACGAACAGGAAAAGATGGTTGCAGTACAGAATCCCAACGTCGCCGGTTGGGAATTGCTGGTAGAGCTGTGGTCCGCGTATAACCGCTATTTAGCCTACGTCATCGGGCAGCTGCCGGCCTCGTGCGAGAAAGCGTCCTGCAGCATCGCAGGTCGTCCTCCGGTGACACTTCTCTGGATCGCTACCGATTACGTCGAGCACATGAAGCATCATCTCAACCAGATACTTGGCAATCGCTTTCCGACTGCGTACGGCGCGAAGGCATAGCGAGGAAATTCTGGGAACAAGACCTTCTTCAGCCCCACTGGGCGAGAGAATCAACAACTCTCAAAGTTCCTGATGCACCACACGACGCAGGTTACAATGCTCTTCCGATTCTCGACGAGGCTAGATGGCGACGACAGCGATAGCCAACCTGGAAGACGAGTTCAATCCAACTGATAAGCCTGCTGGCCCGTGCGTGATGGTTGTCTTCGGCGCAGCTGGCGATCTCACCCAACGTAAGCTTGTTCCTGCGCTCTACAACCTCGCGAAAGACAATCTGCTGCCGGCCAACTTCGCTGTGGTGGGCGTATCGCTCGACGACTTAAGCCCAGACGCATTTCGCGAGCAGGTTACGCAGTTCCTGGACAAGGAGGACCACACCACCGAAGCGTGGAGATGGTTCAATGAGCGTCTCTACTATGAACGCGGAGACTTCGCGAGCGACGATACTTATCTCTGCCTCGCCAAGCAGCTCGGCGAAATCGATAAGCATTGCGAAACCCAGGGAAACTACCTCTTCTACCTGGCAACCGCTCCAAAGTTCTTCGCCGAGATCGTGCAGCAACTGGGGCGTCATCACCTCGCGCACGAGGAGACCGGAAGTTGGCGTCGCGTCATTATCGAGAAACCGTTCGGACACGACTTGGAATCCGCCAAGACCTTAAATACGCAGATCCAGAGCGTACTTAACGAAAATCAGATTTATCGCATCGATCATTATTTAGGCAAAGAGACCGTTCAGAACTTGCTGGTCTTCCGTTTCAGCAACAGCATCTTCGAGCCGCTATGGAACGATCGCTACGTCGATCATGTGCAGATCACGAATGCGGAGACGGTTGGCGTTGAGCGGCGCGGAGGCTACTTCGACAATGTCGGCACAATGCGCGATATGGTGCCGAATCACATCATGCAGCTCATAAGTCTCACTGCCATGGAACCGCCTGCATCGTTCAAGCCGGAGGCCGTGCGCGACGAACAAGCCAAAGTCTTGCATGCGATCAAGGTGTTTCATCCGGATGAGGTTCTCCACAACACTGTCCGCGGGCAATATGGTGCCGGCAGAGTTGGAGAGCAGAGCGTTCCTGCGTACCGAACCGAACAGGGTGTTTCGCCCGAATCGCGTACAGAAACATTCGTGGCCATGAAGCTTGCGATCGACAACTGGCGCTGGGCGGGCATTCCGTTTTACGTGCGGACTGGTAAACGTCTCGCCGAACGCCATACCGAAATTACGATTCAATTCAAGAAGACGCCGCTACAGATCTTTCAAGACACAGCAGGCCACAAACTCCGAACCAATCAATTAGTGATCCAGATCCAACCTGAAGAAGGAATGATGCTTACATTCGGAGCAAAGATTCCAGGATCGACCGTGCGCGTAGGCTCGATAAACATGAGCTGCGAATACGCCACCTATTTCAAATCGGAACCAAAGACCGGATATGAAGTGTTGCTCTACGATTGCATGATCGGCGATCCCACGCTCTTTCAACGCGCCGATATGGTCGAGGCTGGATGGAGCGTCGTAGATCCGGTGCTCGACGTGTGGCGTGCGGTCTCGCCACGCAAGTTCCCGAATTATCCTGCAGGAAGTTGGGGGCCGAAAGAGACTGACGACCTGCTGGAGCGCGATGGCCGCAAGTGGAGGACAATCGCATGATTCTCGCTGGAGACATCGGAGCAACACACAGTCGCGTTGCGGCATTTCGACCAGAAGGCAACAAGTTTCCACTGGTAGTCGAAAAGGTCTATGACAGCCAGGACTACAGAGGCCTCGCCGACATTGTCGGCGATTTCGTGCGGCGCGAAGGCATTCCTGCGCAGAACGCTTGCTTTGCCGTGGCCGGACCGGTGCGCAGCGGGAGAAGCAAAATTTCGAATCTTCCCTGGACGATCGACTCGAAAGACATTGCAAAACAACTCAACCTCAAGGCAGTTGGTCTTATCAACGATCTCGAGGCGTACGCTTATGGTCTTGACTCACTCGAATCGAAAGACTTCGCAACACTCTATGCGGGATCAGAGGACGCAGAAGGCAACACTGCTGTGATCTCCGCAGGCACAGGACTTGGCGAAGCTGGTCTTCTCTGGGACGGATTTCGTCAACATCCTTTCGCTTGCGAAGGCGGACACTGCGACTTTGCTCCGCGCAACGAAGTCCAGATTGAGCTGCTGAAATTCCTACTGGCGCGACACAAGACGGTTAGCTTCGAGCGAGTACTCGCTGGACCGGGAATCAAGAACATTTACGAATTCCTTCGTGACACTAAGCGAGCCGAAGAGGCTGCATGGCTGCGCGAGCAGATGAGTGCAAGCAAAGATCCGCCAGCGGTGATCTCGCAGCTTGCGCTAGAGAAGAAAGCTCCAATTTGCGAGCAGACAATGTCGATCTTCGTGAGCATCTACGGGGCTGAGGCGGGCAACTGTGCGCTCAAGTTCATGTCGCTCGGCGGCATTTTCATCGGAGGAAGTATCGCTGCCAAGAACATTCCCCTAATGAAAGGACCAGAGTTTCTTGAAGCATTCTTCGATAAGGGACGCATGCGGCCACTGCTCGAATCAATGCCGGTGAAGATTGTGCTCAACGACGATGCTGGCTTGCTCGGCGCCGCGCGTTACGCTTGCCTGCAAAAGGCATTCGGCAGCGCGCAATGGGCGTAAGCTGTGTTTGAGGAGTGATGGAAAGCTCAACACAATGCGACTTTCTCCTGATGCGCTACGTTCCAGATCCTTTCAAGAACGAGTTCGTCAACATCGGTGTGCTGCTTCTTGGGCGCAACGACAATTTTGCTGACGTACGTTTCACCCGAGATTGGGCAAGAGTGCGTTGTGCCGATCCGCAGGCTGATGTCGATATTCTCGAGGCGCTGGAATCCGACATTCGGCGGCAACTACACAGCAGTGCCGAATCGAGAAAGCAAATCGTCTATCGGCTGCAGGACACGCTCTCGAATGCCTTGCAACTGAGTCAGCCGAGCGCGATGTTGTCCCAATCTCCAGCGCAGGATCTCGAACGTCTAGCCCAAACCTATCTGGAGCGTGGGAAGCCGCAGCGCGAAGCGCGTCTCGGCGCGCGACAACGAATCGTCACCGAAATGCGCATGGCATTTGAAACCGCAGGCGTGTGGAATGCGCTCAACAAGAAAGTCAAGGCAGCGAAGTACACGCATCGTGGCGATCCGTTGAAGATCGATTGCGGATATCGTCCGAACGGAGTCATACGACTCTTTCATGCAGTTTCACTCGCGGCTGAACCCGATTCGGCTAAGGTTCTCGCATTTAGTTATCCATCGCTGTCTGAAGGAATCGCGCGCGTGGAGCACGCGAAGACAGATTTGACAGCCGTTGTTGAAGATGGTCTAAATCGGGAAGACGACGCGATCCAATTCGCGATTCAGACACTGGAACAGAGTTCGATTAAGGTTGCTTCCGTGAATCAGTTACCGATGTTGGCGGAGCGTGCCCGTCAAGAGCTTCGCTTGTAATTTTAAAGGGGGATTCCCAGTATGGGAATTACTCGAAGTCCTTCATCATTTCGCGAAGGCGCATCGCAGCTGTTTCGTTTCCATCAGCGCGCCAGCTGTGCTTGTCTTTCACGTGAGCTTCGAACACACCCTTGAGTTCGCGCTGTCCCGCGAGGGGATCCATGGTTGCGGCCGTGTTTAGCGGAAACGTCTGATGGCAGGCCGAGCACTTGGCAACCGGCGAGGAACTTCCATCAGGAACCGAGATTATGAGAGTGGGGCTCTTCTCCATTTCGGACTCCTTAAAGCCTACTAACCCTAGTTTCTTCTCAAAGTTTATCCCCTACAAGTTCCAGTAGTAACAGCCAGGTAACCAGTCCGACCGTTACAATGCGGCTCGCGCCTTAAGCACGCGATCCACGGCCTGTTGTGGGGTGTCTCCAATCGCGGAAAGATGTCCCATCTTTCGTCCCGGACGGGGCACACTCTTCTCATATAAATGCAGGCGCACGCCTGGGATCGCCAATGCGCGATCGAACGCCGGCGGATGCGTGCCGAGCCATACATCGCCGAGCAAGTTCGAGATCGCCGCAGGCTTGATTACAGTGACATCGCCGAGCGGCAGATCACAAACGGCGCGCACTGCCTGCTCAAACTGGCTCGTGACACATGCTCGCTCGCTGGCGTGATAACTATTGTGTGGACGCGGCGCCAGTTCGTTCACCAGCAGCCTTCCATCCTTCAGCAGGAACATCTCAATCACCAGCAGTCCGACAACCTGAAGCTGTTGCGAAATCTGCAGCGCCAGATCGGTCGCCTGCTTGTATAGATCGGCCGGCAGCGAAGCGGGAATTGCCGACCAATCGAGGATCTGATCTTCGTGATGGTTTAGTGCCGGTGAGTAGACAACTGCTTCGCCATGCGGACGCCTTGCAACCAACACAGAGATCTCGCATTCCAGAGGCAATGCGCGCTCTACCACACAGGGCCGCGAGCCAAGCAACTTCCAAAGATCGTCTGCCGAAGAGGCAGTAGCGGATGGCTGCAGTCGGATCTGACTACGGCCATCATATCCACCCGAAGCAGACTTGATGAAGCAGTCCCTACCGAATTGCTGAACAGCAGCGCCAAGTTCCTGAACGTTCGTTATCGGTCGCCATTCCCCAATCGGGAAGCCACTGCTCTGCAGCCAGCTCTTCTGGCGAATCCGATCTTGCACTACTTTCAACACCGCTGCTTCCGGCCTCACAGGAGCATGTCGAGCCGCTTCTTCGAGACTTGACAGCGAAATTTGCTCAATCTCAAGCGTCACGACGTCGGAGCCACGCGCGAGGTCGGCGGCAGCATGAGCGTCATCGAACGACGCAGTAAAGCAGCTATCGACTACAAAGCTTGCAGGGCACGAGCGATCAGGATCAAGCACTTGCACTCGATATCCGAGAGAACGTGCAGCCATTGCAGTCATGCGCCCAAGCTGTCCGCCGCCGAGAATGCCAATCGTCGCGCCGGGAAGGATGGCGCTCACGAAGGCAGCTCCATGGTAAGCACTTCTTTTTGCCGCGCAAGCCGCCACGCGCGAATGCGTTCGCGCAGATCAGGATTGTTGAGTGCACAAATTGACGCTGCCAGCAGAGCCGCGTTCGCTGCTCCGGGCTGCCCAATAGCCAGGGTGCCGACCGGAACGCCCTTCGGCATCTGGACGATCGAAAGCAACGAGTCGACTCCGTTGAGCATGGTTGCCGGAACCGGGACTCCCAAAACGGGCAGGATAGTCTTCGATGCCACCATGCCGGGCAAATGCGCAGCCCCGCCGGCGGCGGCTATGATCACCTGCAGCCCTCGTTTCTCCGCCGTCGAGGCATATTCGAACATCCAGTCGGGAGTACGATGCGCGGAGACGACGCGTTTCTCATGCGGAACCTGCAATTCGCGCAGGATTTCGATCGCAGGTTCAAGAACCTGATAATCGCTGCGACTGCCCATGATGACGCCGACTAGTGGCGGGGTAGAGGTCATGAATGATCCTTGGCGCTTGTGGTCCGACCTGCAAAAAACCATTTCACCACGGAGGCACGGAGTGCACGGAGGAAACCCTTGGGTGAACTTCCTTCCGATGATTTTGAAGTTACGATACGCGACGGGATAACTATCATTGGAATTTGTTTTCCCATCTTCTCCGTGTACTCCGTGAGTCCGTGGTGAAAAGAGAGTCTTGTCGCTTCGAACGAATGCTCATCTCACTTGCATCCGCTTTGCCTGAATCTCTATGTACACATTAATCAGCGAAACGGCCGCCGGTGTGACGCCGGGGATGCGGCTGGCGTGTCCCAATGTCCTTGGACGCACTCGCGTTAGTTTCTCGTTCATTTCTCGCGACAGGCCGCTTACCTGCGAGTAGTCGAACCATTCTGGGATTGAGCGTTCCTCGGCCTTCTTCAGCCGGTCGATGGAGCGCTGTTGTTGTTGCAAATATCCAGCGTACTTGATTTCGGTCTCGATCGATTTCAGTTCATTTCGAGCCTGCGAAGAAAGGTGGGATTCAGTCGCGTTACAGGCTTCGAAGAACGATGGCAGCAGTTCGTACAGCAAGGGCGCAAAGTCCTCGATGGCCAACTCCGGGCGCTTGAGCAATTGCGCATAGGTTTGTCCTGCAGCGCTGCTGAAAGCCGCAGTCTTGCCTGGCAGAGTCTTCCTAACCTGTTCGAGATCTGCCTTAGTAGTTTCGAGCACCCTTTGCATCGCCGACGCGCGCTCCTGCTTGGCGAGATAGTCGCGCCAGGCGTTGTCGGAAATTAAGCCAAGCTTTCGTCCGTAAGGCGTGAGCCGCCGGTCGGCGTTGTCGATTCGCAATTGCAGGCGGAACTCCGCGCGCGAAGTGAACATGCGATACGGCTCGTTCGTTCCTTTGCTGATCAAATCATCGATCAGGATCGCGGTGTAGCCTTCTGTGCGATCCAGAATGAACGGCTTCTCGCCCTTGACCTTCAACGCGGCGTTAATGCCCGCCATGATTCCCTGGCAGGCCGCCTCTTCGTAGCCCGAAGTGCCATTGATCTGCCCGGCCAGAAACAGGCGCGCGATCTTCTTAGTCTCGAGCGTACGCTCAAGTTCCGTGGGATCGATGGAGTCGTATTCGATTGCATATCCCGGCCGCAGCATCTCCGCTGTTTCCAATCCGGGAACAGACTTAATTACGGCGAGCTGCACATCGATCGGCATCGATGTCGACATACCGTTCACGTAGATCTCGTGCGTGTTCAATCCCTCGGGCTCGAGGAAGAGCTGGTGCTGCAGCTTGTCCGGAAACTTGACGATCTTGTCTTCAATCGACGGACAATAGCGCGGGCCAATCGACTGTATCTGTCCCGAATACATCGGCGAGCGGTGCACGTTCTCGCGAATGATGCGATGCGTCTCTTCCGTCGTGAACGCGATGTGGCACGGCACCTGCTTCTGCTGAATCTTCTTTGTGCGGAAGCTGAACGGAGTGGGATCGTCGTCGCCCGGCTGTTCGGCGAAGCGTGACCAGTCGATCGAACGCCCATCAAGACGGGGAGGTGTGCCGGTCTTCAGTCGGCATCCGCGCAGGCCAAGGAGCTTGAGGGACTCCCCGAGCAATTGCGATGGTGGTTCGCCGGAACGTCCCGCAGGATACGTTTGCTCGCCGCAATGGATCAGTCCGTTGAGAAATGTTCCGGTTGTTATGACCACTGCACCAGCGTGAACGCGACGTCCATCGCGCAGTTTGATTCCAGTAGTGACTCTTGATCCTGTGGCACAGCCGCCCTCGGCTGTGTTTCCTTCCTCAACGATGAGCTCAGCTACTTCCGCCTGCTTGATATAGAGATTCAGCTGGCTCTCGAGTACCTCGCGCATCTTCAGTCGGTATTGCTGCTTGTCGCACTGCGCGCGCGGAGACCATACGGCCGGGCCGCGCGAAGTATTCAGCAAGCGGAACTGGATGCCGACTGCGTCCGTGACTTCCCCCATCACGCCGCCAAGCGCGTCAACCTCGCGGACAAGATGTCCCTTGGCAATGCCGCCAACTGCAGGATTGCACGACATCTGCGCGATCAGATCCGCGTTCAGCGTAAAGAGCGCGGTCTTCAGCCCCATACGCGCACACGCCACTGCCGCCTCGCAGCCCGCGTGGCCAGCGCCAACCACGACCACGTCGTATTGTTCAGTGAAGGACATCTGTATCTATTCTAGGGTACAAGGGACAGGTGATTCGCTGTTCCCTGGTCCTGGCACCCCCTCCCACCTCTTTTCACGCAAATTCAGCCGATCCACCAGCGCTTTGCAGAAACTCTGTCGCCGTTTCCGGGCACGACGCCATGCGCCGCAGAGAACACAGCCGCGAGACCACGGGATGAAGTGTTATAAGAACTCGAGGGATGTCCTCCAGGGTAATCAGGCTTCATGTTCTCTCGCCGAATCCGAGTGGAATACGAGAAGGACGGCAAGCGCAAGCCGTGCGAGTTGAAGTGGCTCGACAGCTTCTCGATGCGCAACTTCACCAACGATGCCGTCTTTGACGACACATTGCCAATTTCCGACGGGATGATCGAGGCAGGGGCACTAGTCCCACTCGATGCGCTACGTAACGCGATGGAAGACTGGTTTCGCAGGAAGAGCTACATCGGGAAATCAGATCGGCTCATTCTTGCCGAATCCTGATTTATTCCGTTTCTCTATTGGCTCTCTGCTCCATAGTGAATTGTGGAATCAACGTGCGTGCGTTCGAAATTACTGTTCAAGAGCGAAACACGTATATCCCGATTGATAAAGGACAACGGCCTTCAATCGGAATTCGGTACCGAAACTTGCTGGAAACGAGATTCCATCCGGCTCTCGTTTGTAAGTTACGCTGAATCCAACGCCTGGGCTACTGGCTAGCGTCCCGCCTGTGGGCGGGACTAGCCGAACGGGCGTTCGAGGCCGCAGCAGTTGAGTGATTTGAAACGGCTGAAGCAGCGCGACCGAATAGAGTTGGCGAGTTCATACGGCGACACCAGTCCTCGAAGTCTTTTCTCGGCCCTTTCCAGCGAAGATCGTCCACCGAGTCGAAGACAGGGACATCAAGTCTCAATGTTGCGAGAGTGCGAAACAGCAACGCGTCATTCCATGCGCCAAACAACGACTCGGATAATGCACGAGCCTTTCGGATCGAAGGATGCCATTCGCGCCAATCCTTGGGGATATCTTCCAGATGAAAGTATTGAGAAAACGTGAGAGCAGCCGCTTTTGTACCCCATCCCTGCAATCCGGGATACCCGTCGGCACTGTCGCCGACCACGGCTAGATAATCGGGAATCGATTGCGGCCTCACGCCGAACTTGGCGACGATCGCGGCTTCATCGCGCACGATCTCGCGCCTGCGGTCGCATTGGACTACTCGCGTTCCGACGACAGACTGAGCCAGATCCTTGTCGGGAGTACAAATGATTACTTGACTCACTCGCTCGTCCTGCGCTGCGTTAAACGCGGCGGAAGCTAACGCGTCGTCAGCTTCGTAGTAGACCATCGGCCACACAAGCACGCCCATCGCCTGCAAGGCCACTTCCAGAATGGGAAACTGTGAGAGGAGCTCCGAAGGCACACCTTCGCTGGTCTTATAGCCGGGATATAGTTCGTTCCGAAATGACTCGACGACGTGATCGGTTGCGACTCCAATGTGAGCCGCGCCTTGTTCAATCATCGACAAAACAGAAGCGAGCACGCCTCGCGTTGCGCCGATCTCCTGCCTGCTCGCATCCGTTGCCGAAGGCACCGCGAAGAAGTGGCGGAAGAGTTCATAGGTGCCGTCGATTAAGTGAACGTCCATGGACTGATCCAGGTTCTCTAGGCGATGTTACAGGATTTGGTTTTGAGACGGCATTGGACTCCATGCGTTGCTGTTTGGCCCCCAAACGCAGTAACGCTCGACAAGACGGCTCGAGAAATGTTGTGGAGACAGCGGCTGGCGATACCTTATGGTATCAGAGCACTCGTTTCTTAATCGTGCCGCTTCTAGCGACACGAGAGATGTGAGCCCGGCAAACGGTGCCGAGCGCGCTCGAGGTGAGACGCGAGCCCTGTAAGGGCGCCACTTGCTTGTTCGAACTTTTTGCCTAAGAGGGGTGCCGCCCCTAGCGGGGCTCGATTCCACAATTACTGTCCCGGCACATCAGTGCCGGGCTCATTTCCGGTCGTGCCGCGAAACGCGGCACGAATTTCTGAAAGTTGGTTGAAGTCGAACTCTATGCGGAAGCGGTCTATGCAGCGGGAGCCAACGAGCGGCTGGCAGCTTGCTGAATGAAGCGCTTCATGACGGTTGCCCACATTACCTTCTTGCGGACACCGCTCTCCTTCACGCCGCGTCCTTGAGCGAACATCGAAAGTAACGCACGCATTTTAAGCACGCGCAGAACGGCCTGATCGGCGCCACTTGCGCCGTAGGCTTCGAGGAAGCTTTCCTGCACGGGTCCGGTGATGTTGCGGTTGCAGAACGGGTACTTTTCCAACGCCTCTACCGAGGCCAGAAAGGTGGCGGCATCGTTGAACGAGATTCCATGATCCGACATCTTGCCGTAGTCACTAACGCCTACTCCGTTTTCCGTAACGACAACGCTGAGCGGTGTGAAGTCTTTCAGCACAGCTGAAGAGGGAATCGCTTTCCTGGTCTTGGCAAGCGAATTTTTCGCTCCAGTGAGAATCATCTGGATCGCTTCATTGTCGAGTCCCTCGCCGCGACAGTTCAGGCAGAGATTCTCGAGTTCGGAGAGCAATTGCTGTGCGTCGAATACTTGAGTTGGCCCACCAGTGAGGTTGTGAAAGTTGCGCAGCCACTCACCGGCTTTGCCGGCAGCTTCGCGCAGCGACGTATTGTCGTCGTAGCCGGGGAGAAGCGCGGCCTTCATCATCATGGATTGCAGAGGCACACCCTGGATTTTTTCACTGACCAGTGCGCCTAGCGCACTGAAGTTACCTCGCGGACGCGGAACACCAGGCAGTTGGTTCTCTGAAAAGGCCGTGTACACTCGCTGAAGATTAGTGTATTCGGCCGTGGCCTGATTCCGAGCGGCCTGCGGAGTCTTCCCGGAACGGTACACTTTCACCGCCATGCGCTCTCCGCCATTGGCAAAGTCCGCAACCAGATCGTAGATAAAGTGATCGCTCTTGGGTGTATGGCCTACTACTCGGATGTTTCGCAACTCACCGCGATTGGGATACAACGTTGTTGCTTGCTGCCGAAGATCGGCAACGATCTGGTCAATTACATTTTCAGCCATTCATACTCCCGGCATTCGATTCCTAACGGAATAAGGGGATGAGGTGCGCGACGGGCTCCCCAATCGTGATGGGTGGACGACACACCAATACTCTGACTTCGAGCAGCAGTTTTGCTTCCCAACTATGCGTTCTTACTGTCGGATGTAAGTTACTGAAAAAATGATGCCTTCAGCGAGACGCATCTTGGCGCCTTAATCATTTTCAGGCCATGATTGAGCATCGCGATTCTCACATTAGGCAGAGAAAGACACCCAGGCAGCCGAGAAGTTGCAGGAAACAGATTAGAGAGCAGCAAAATTCCTAAGTAGGAATGAATTCTGTCCCTTGCACTCTATCCCCTGTTCCTTGATCTTTTCATTCTCTGCCACTCTCGATAGGCTTCACTTTTTGAAAGTCCAAACTCGCGAGCCACTTGCTTGAGCGCATCTTTTTCGTCGAGGTGGTTGGACCTCATGAGCTCCGTGATGCGTTCGACGAGATTTGGGTTTGAACTTGGCGCTTCCTGTTTTCCGGATTTTCCGGCAACGATGACTGTGAGTTCTCCTTTAGTTGTGTCCCGTCGGGCAAGCTCGGCGGAGAGTTCGGAAACGCTGCCGCGCAAGAACTCTTCATGAACCTTGGTGAGTTCGCGCGCTATAACCACGCGCCGGTCGGAGCCGAATGCGTTGTCCAGATCGTGAATCATTTCGACGATGCGATGCGGCGCCTCGTAGAAAACGAGCGTTTCAGTCAGATCCGCGAGACCCTCGAGCACACTGCGACGCTCTCCTGAGCGCGCCGGTAGAAATCCGACGAAGCGAAATCGTTCGGTGGGCAATCCGCTGGCGACAAGTGCAGCTATAAGCGCCGACGGGCCCGGAATTGCCACAACGTTGAGTCCGCGCTCGACCACCGCGCGAATCACCCGCTCTCCCGGATCGGAGATCCCGGGCATCCCAGCGTCGGAAACCAGCGCAATGCGCTCTCCCGCGGCTATTCGCTCCACTAGTTCCTTCGCGCGCGCGGCTTCGTTGTGCTGGTGATAGCTCTGCGTGGGAGTCTTGATTTCAAAATGGTTCAGCAGCTTTTGTGTATGGCGCGTATCTTCGCAGGCGATCAGGTCCACCTGTCGGAGGATTCGCAATGCCCGAAGCGTAATGTCTTCGAGATTGCCGATTGGCGTTGCGACAACGTAAAGTCCCGGAGCCAAGGACGGTTCCGAATGTTCATCATCACGCGCAGTAACCAAGGCGAAGGGCAGTGTAACAGCTCTCCGGTCTGCTGCAGCAGGTCGGCCTACTCTGCTCGCAAGGTGATTGCAGGATCCACTTGCGCTGCCCGCCGGGCTGGAACACCGGATGCGAGCAGTGCCACGCTGCCGAGCAACGCGATGACCGCTGCGTACGTGATTGGGTCGAGGCGCGACACCCCGAAGAGCATGGCGGCGACGACCTGACTCGCGGCCGCTGCGCCAATCAGACCGATGGCTATGCCTATCCCGGTGAGCGTCATACCCTGACGCACCACCAACGCAACGATGCTGCTGCGCGATGCGCCCAGCGCGCAACGAACTCCGATCTCTCGCGTGCGCTCCGTTACGCTGCCCGAGAGGACACCATAGATTCCGGTCGCTGCGAGGATGAGGCCTGCCAAAGCGAAACATTCAAAGAGCATCAACGCGAAGCGGCGCTCTGCTTCGCTGGCCGCGACCAGGCTCGGCATGCTCGCAATGCGTGTGATCGGCACATCTTTGTCAATCGACCAGATTGCGCTTCGTACCGCAGGCGCGAGGTCGCCTTCGCTACCACTAGTCCGCACGATTACCGACTGCACGTTACCGGTCCAAGCCCAGTTCGTGGTATAGAACGCATCTGTTTCAGCGACCCCCAGCGATAATTGCCTCACATCGCCCACTACTCCAACGATTATTCTCCAAGGCGCGTTAGGACGCGCTATATCGGGACCCATCCGCACACGTTGTCCAATTGGATCGAGGCCGTGGAACCTGCGTTTTGCGAGCGACTCGCTGATGAGAACAGCCACAGGTTCCTGCGCACGGTCGCGTTCTGTGAGAAACCGTCCGCGACGGAGAGGAATGTGCATGGTTTGGAAATAGTCAGGACTCACCCCGTACCGGAAAACGGGTTCCGGTCCGTGGGGCAGCGCTTCGTATTCAATGCCATACACTTCGTAATCACCACTCAGCGGCACCTGGTTTACAAATGCTGCTGATTCCACTCCGGGAACATGGCGCACGGCCTCGAGCGCTTGCTCGAAGAACCGAGCGCGAGCATCGTCACGAACGTACCGTTGTCCTGACTCCTGCACTTCCATGGTAAGCAGGTGTGTTGAATCGAAGCCAGGATCGATCGAGAACAGGTGCTCGAGGCTACGCAAAAGCAGGCCGGCGCTGCAAAGGAGAACCAAAGCAAGCGCAACCTCCGTGACTACTAGCAAGCGTCGCACGAGTTGGTTGCCGCCAGCGGTTTGACGCGCGCTCTGCTTCAGGCTTGTTTGCGGATCGCTGCGCGCCGATTGAAGCGCAGGAATCAGTCCTACCATGACTCCGACGCAAGTTGTCATGAGGAAAGCGAAAATGAGTACCGCCGTATCAACGCGAATCGCATCAACCCTGGGCAGTGCTGGTGGACTCAAAGCTACCAGCGCGCGTACTCCCATTTCCGCTACTGCTATGCCTACCAACCCACCGAGTGCCGCCAGCAGGAGACTCTCGGTAATCAGTTGGCGCAGCAGGCGTGATTGTCGCGCACCGAGGGCAGCACGCATCGCGAACTCTCCGCGTCGCTGGGCAGCGCGGGCAAGCAAAAGATTGGTTACATTCACGCAGGCAATCAGCAGCACGACCACTACAGCTCCTAGAATCGCCAACAACGTAGTCTTCACGCCAGCGATGAGATTGTCGTGTAAAGACGTTAGGATCACTCCCTGAGGAACTCCTCCGGCACCCTCAAAGCCCTTGGCGTGTGCTCTGGCGAACGGCGGCAGAAATGTGTCTAGCTCACTGGCACCCTGCTCCTTGTTCATGCCCGGCTTCAGCCGCGCCACCATCTGCAGATGGTGTCCCCATTCTTTGCCGTCATCCGGAAGCGAAGAGTCATACTGGAGCGGAGCCCACAGTTCCGCATTGGGAGAAAGTACGTTTTCGAAACCGGCAGACATCACGCCAATGACGGTGTAGCGGCTGGTCGCGTCGAAGTCGCGGCTGGTCTCCAGTGTGATCGCGCGCCCTATGATGTTCGGGTCCGCAGCAAAGCGACGACGCCAGAGACGATCGCTCAGGATCAGGAGATTCGGGCCGTGAAGCTGATCGTCGGAAGACTGGAAATCACGACCGAGAACTGGAACGACGCCAAGCGTCCGAAAGTAATCCGGGCTCACCCGCTGCCCCCAGAAAAACTCCGGCTCACCAATTCCCAACATCGCTGGGCGCCACACCTTCATAACCGCCATCGCATCGAAGGAGTGGTTCTGTGAGAGCGCCTCGAACGTACCGAAGCTGGGCAGGCGCGAGCCGCCACCCATCCGTTCAAACATCATCATGATTCGGTCGGGACGGGGGTAGGGGAGCGACAGGAAAAGGATAGGATTGATCGCGCTGAAGATCGCAGTTGTGGCGCCAATGCCAAGGCCGAGGATCGCGATGGCGGTGGCAGCGAAACCAGGGTTGTTGCGCAGTTGACGGACTGCATAGCGCAGATCGGAGAGCAGCGTTCCCACAACGTTCTCCCACCCGTAGGAGCGCACCTGCTCGCGAACAACCAGTGTGTTCCCGATCTCCCGGCGCGCTGCGAGGGGCGCTTCTTCAGGACTGAGGCCACCGGCCTCGAGCGCGGCCGTCGTCTGCTCGAGATAGTCTTTGAGTTCCTCCGCGAGGTCGTGGTCGGCCGCCCCGCGATTTGTGAGGACGCGAATGCCGTGTGTGAGCTGGCGCCAGAGGGACATCCGATTAACCTTCGGCTTTCAGTAGTCGCGCGATGGCAGAGGCGCGGCGCGTCCAGTCTGCGGTCTCGACTTCGAGCTGCTTTTTTCCTGCGCGAGTAAGCGAATAGAACTTTGCGCGGCGCGAGTTCTCGGTCTGGCGCCACTCGGAGTCAAGCCATCCGGCACGCTCCAGACGCTGCAATGCGGTCAGCAACGATCCCGGGTTCACCTTGAAGACTTCCCGCGAAATCTGCTCGACTCGCCGCGCGATGCCGAAGCCATGCATCGGCTCCAGGCTGAGCGTCTTGAGAATTAGCATGTCGAGCGTTCCCTGGATTACGTCGGTGTTGGTCTCGTCCATTGCTCGAGACGATAATCGCTCATCATCTTGATTGTCAAGATGTGACAAACAAGGTGTGGATCGGCCGCGGCAGGAAAGTTGCGTGTCTAATAACTCGAGCTAAGCCCGACCGGAGCCACCAGATTTACTTGATTAGACTAAGGCCAACACAGCCTTCTCTACCTTGGGCCAGATGGTGGATTCAGGATCTACGATCTCGAAGTGTCCTGCTTTGGGAATTTCCAGCAGACTGGCGTTCTCGTGCCTGTGGAGCTTCTGCTTTGCATAGTCACGGCTCATCTGGACTGGTACGGTGTCGTCTTCAGCTCCGTGAACTATTAGCTGCTTGCAATGTATGTCCAGCTCGGCAGGTGAGGCTTCGTGGTAGTGCTCGGGCACACGCTGAGGATCGCCGCCCAGGAACTCTGAGACGGCGTCGTTACTCAGATGCAGCTCCCAGGCCCGGCGCAGGTTAATCACGCCAGCGAGCGATACCACGCCGCGCATGGAATTGTGATGGGCCGCGAGGGCAAGCGCGAGTTGTCCACCGGCAGAGTGTCCCAGGACGAGAATTCGCTTCGTGTCGATCGGATACTTCCCGGCAAGCTGGCGCAGGAATTGATAGCCGGCGGTAACGTCCTCAAAGCTGCCAGGCCAGCCTCCGCCGGAATTGCCTACGCGCCGGTATTCGAGGTTCCACGTAGCGAAACCGGCCTTGGTGACCGCAGCGCAGAGAAAGCTGGTGTGCTTCAAATCGTAGCGCGCACGCCAAAAACCGCCGTGAATGAACATTGCGGCAGGGAATGGTCCGGGCCCTTTAGGTAAACGCAGATCGCCAAACTGGAATTCGTCGTCGCCGTAGCGTAGCCGCGCGTCAGCCGACGGAGGAGTATCGGTGAGGATGTGCTCGCTGCTTTGCATGGCGCGCTGACGAGCATATCAGTCATCACCCTCAGTGCTCATCATCGTGAAACTGAGACTGCTACGGGGGCTCGTTCGAGAGGATACTTTTTCGACGCCTATCCTGTCTTTTTGCCGGAGTGCGTCTTAGTGGACTGGTCGTGGAGGAACTCCTTCAGTGCTTGAGGAATACGTTGGGCAGGAAGCTTGCCGGCGCTGGCTGCTGCCTCCAAATACCCCCAGGTGAGACCGCGCATGCGATCAAGGGTGGCCTTGAATTCGATTAACCTGGAAAATGCCGCCTTTGGATTGGGGCCAAGCAGGTCGCTGAGACTCTCCTTGCGGAAGTCGCCACGCGACATCAATGCTTCTAACGCCGCCAGCTTCGGCGCGAGGGTTTCCATGCTCTCCAGGATTTCCTTCATGACAAATCTCTCTGCAAGGGAATATTACTCGTATAGGTACGAGATTCGACTGAAAACGGATTGTCTCTATTTGAGATGGATATGGGAAGATTACTAGCGAGACGGCGCTTCAGTTACAAGACTCTTCTTCCGGAAGCCCGACATCCCTCATCAGAAGTCGTGGGAGAATCCTAGCTGAATCCCAGCTCGCGGAGCTGCCGCGAAGGCGCCAAGAACTATCCCGAAATCGAACGTATAGCCTTTGTGGAACTCGTAGTTGCCGCCCATTAACCCTTGGAGTTGGCCGCGGGCGAACTGAAATTGCGGGGAAAACGCCTCATAGAGATCGGCTCCGAGATCGAGCTTTGGCGTGACCTGTCTAACGATCGAAACCCCTCCCGTGTACACCTGGCCTCGCGTATTCGCCACTCCGATGGCTCCAGTGGTTTGATTACCGGCGAAGACTATCCCGCTGTTTAGGTGCATCGTAGTCTTGTCGGTGAGCTTCTTCTGGGCGATGAAGGTAGCGACGTAGTCGTCCAGTCCCGAACCCAAGTCCTCTTTTGCTCTGCCAGTCGGGACCTCGAAGTTGAAACCGGCTGTGAATGAGAAGGCGCGCGAGTCCCCAGGCGGCTTGCGGAAATTCCATTTGAATGCAAAGTCGGTATCACCGATTCCTAACGAGGTTGGCGGTGTGTTGCCGCTCTCACGGCTTATAGCGAGCAGAGGGGCGTCGACCCCGATCTCAATGTTTTGCGGCAGGCCAACCGCAACCTTACAAACTAATGTGTTCTGCCGTAGGTTGGGAAAGACGTCAGGTGGGAGGCGATCATACTCATTGCTGCACTCGAGGTGGACCCTTCCTTTTTGAGTTACATCGGCATCATCGGTATAGAAGGGCTGCTGGCTAAGCGCGCGCGGTCCGCCGACGAGAACCACGGCCCCTATCCAAACGGCAACCGCGAAAGGTTTTGTCACCCGGCGCAATCCCGAATACTCTAACAACAGAATGCGAAAGCGCTATTAACGTAGGGGGAAACCCCGCTTCGCGTTTCAACCAAACCGAATGGGCCACGAAGCTGCAGAACTGACAAGTTTTCTAATCCACCATGGATACTCGGTGATCTTTCTCTGGGTGCTGGCGGAACAGGCAGGGATGCCCCTGCCTTCGGTGCCCTTGCTGCTTACTGCGGGAGCACTCAGTGCCGAGGGCAAGATCAGCTTCAACGTCCTTCTTCTGCTGACCTTCTGCGGAGCCTTTCTGAGCGATCTGATGTGGTTCCAGCTTGGCCGCACACAAGGCGGCAGGATTCTGAACCTGCTGTGCCGAATTTCGCTCGAGCCGGACTCCTGCGTAAAGAACACGGAAAACCTGTTCATGAAGCGCGGGGCAAGCTCACTTCTGATCTCAAAGTTCTTACCGGGTTTGAACACCGTAGCGCAGCCCATGGCGGGCATCGTTCGTCTGTCATGGCTGAAATTTCTCGCGTATGACGTTTGCGGCACGCTGTTCTGGGCAAGCAGCATTTTATTGATCGGAAGAATATTTCATCGTCAAGTTCAGGACGTTCTTTCCTTACTGCATCGTTCCGGCCTGCCTCTGCTGTTCATCGTTTTGGCGGCAGCCGCAGCGTGGATTGCGTTCAAGCACATCCAGCGGAAGCGCTTTATCCAGAAGTTGCGCATTTCCCGTATTGGGCCCGAGGAGTTGAAGGAACAACTCGATAGCGGCCGCGCGGTTGTGGTTGACCTGCGTAATGAGTTCACGCTCGCAGAAGATTCGGTGCAGATTCCCGGCGCTCTGCGCCTGACACCGGAGGAGCTGGAGGTTCGTCACGAGGAGATCCCGCGGGATCGCGACATCATCCTCTACTGCACTTGACCCAACGAAGCGACCAGCGCCCGGGTGGCGCTGCAACTGAAAAAACGAGGCATCACGCGCGTGCGTCCGTTGCAAGGCGGGCTTGATGGTTGGATCGCGCGTGAATTTCCCGTGGAGAAGATTGTGATTGTCAATTCCGTTAGCGCCTAAATCCGGTTTCACCACGGAGGCACGGAGTACACGGAGAACCGCCGGGATGAAACCACAAGGACAGGAAGGCTGAAGGCCGAGATTTGTGGCCGTTATGGGCTGTTCTCCGTGTACTCCGTGGTGAGGTTGGTTTTTGCAAGGCAAAACAATAAAGAGCAGCCGATTCGTTGGCTGCTCTTTTTGTTGAACTAGCTTGGCGCTTACGCGGGTGACGGATGTCCCGGGGCCAAGCCTGGACTACGGGCTGGTTCGGGCTTCAACACTTGTTGCACGCCGTCGCCGCTGGATGGCATCTTGATCGGCGGGAGATCTTTGCCTTCAATGATCAGCTTGATCTCGTTGGCATCGAGTACTTCGCGCTCCAGCAAGGCCGCAGACATACGATGCATGATGTCCTTGTGGCTTGACAGGATCTGCGTAGCCGACTGATAACCCGCATCGACCAACGTACGCACTTCCTTGTCGATCTGCTTGGCAGTTTCCTCGCTGAAGTCGCGATGCTGGTTGATCTCGCGGCCCAGGAAGATCTGCTCGTCTTTCTTGCCGAAGGTGATCGGACCAAGCGGGCTCATACCGAACTCACATACCATGCGACGGGCCAGGTCGGAAGCCTGCTCAATGTCATTGCCGGCGCCGGTCGTCATCTGGTGCAGGAAGATCTCTTCGGCAACGCGGCCGCCCATCATGATGGCCAAGCGAGTGTCAAGATAGTCCTTGGTGTAGGTGTGCTTGTCGTCGATCGGCAACTGCATGGTCACACCCAGCGCCATTCCACGCGGAATTATCGTGACCTTGTGCAGCGGATCAGCATGATCGCGCATGGCCGCAACCAACGCGTGTCCAGCTTCGTGGTAGGCAGTGACCTTCTTCTCGTGGTCGGAGAGCAGCATCGACTTGCGCTCTGCGCCCATGAGAACTTTGTCTTTCGAAATCTCGAAGTCGTACATGTAAACCGCTTTGCGGTTCTGCCGAGCGGCGTTCAGCGCAGCCTCGTTGACCATATTGGCTAAGTCGGCGCCGGAGAACCCAGGTGTGCCACGAGCGAGAATCGAGAGATCAACATCGTCTCCGATGGGAATCTTGCGGGTGTGCACGCGGAGGATCTCTTCACGTCCGCGAACATCAGGACGCGCAACCACTACACGGCGGTCGAAACGGCCGGGGCGCAGGAGCGCGGGATCGAGAACGTCCGGACGGTTTGTCGCAGCGATCAGAATCACACCTTCGTTTGATTCAAATCCGTCCATCTCAACGAGCAGTTGGTTCAAAGTCTGCTCGCGTTCATCGTGTCCACCACCAAGGCCCGCGCCGCGATGGCGTCCAACAGCGTCGATTTCATCGATGAAGATGATGCAGGGGGCGTTCTTCTTGCCTTGCTCAAACAGGTCGCGTACACGGCTTGCACCGACGCCGACGAACATCTCTACAAAATCCGAGCCGGAAATGGAGAAAAAGGGAACATTGGCCTCGCCGGCTACTGCTCGTGCCAGAAGAGTCTTACCGGTTCCTGGAGGTCCGACGAGCAGGACGCCCTTTGGAATGCGTCCACCGAGCTTCTGGAATTTCTGCGCCTCGCGCAGGAATTCGATAATTTCCTTCAGCTCTTCCTTGGCTTCATCCACGCCGGCAACGTCCTTGAACGTCACCTTTTTTTGCTGCATAGAGAGCAGGCGGGCGCGGCTCTTACCGAACGAAAGTGCCTTGTTGCCGCCGGTCTGCATCTGGCGGATCATCACGAACCACAATGCAGCGAACAGGATGAGTGGAGAGAGATTGAGCAGGTAGGTAGGCCAACCGTTTCCGGAACTATCCTTCACATTGATGGTGACGCCCTTCTCGCGAAGATCCTTGATCATGTCCGGATAGTTAGCTGGAGCGATAGTCTGAAACGCGGAATTGCCGCTCTTATACTTGCCATGAACTTCGGGGCCAACAATGGTAACCTCGCTCACATCGCCACGTTCGACGTCCTGCATAAACTTGGAAAATGAGGACGGCACCTCTTTGGGGCTATTGCCGCCGGCCTTCACTACCTGCCAGAGCAACACGCCGGAAAGCAGGATCACCAGCCAGAAGGCGACGGTCTTGACGGTTGAATTCAATTTCAATGCTCCTGAACCTACCTCTCGAATGAGCCCGCGAAACCTTACTGTTACGCAACTCTCAATCGGCAATCTTACGAATTCATGGGATCCGCGAAAAGCGATCCTTAGGGCTCCACAGTCCTTAGATGCCCAAGTTGGGCTCTCGACCCAGCTTCTTACCGAAATTGTATATGGTTTCGGGTGAAAAGCTGGCTCGAAAATAAGCCACTACAACATCGGTTCCAATCCGTTAGACACCGTGGTTCGGGCTAAGGCGCGGAAACCCAGCACTCGGCGGTCAGCGATCAGCACTCAGCCGGATACGTGATTCGAGAATACCTAACCGATTTAGACGGATTGTGGCCGTGTTGGATAACAGATCCACCAGGGAAAGGAGCGATTTGTGGGTGCGAATGCTGAATTCAAGGGCTTAGGCTATTTTCCTTCGCCCTGAATGTAGGGCAAATTACGCCCGTATTCAGGATCGCCCATGCCATACCCAACGACGAACGTTTCCTCGAGAATAAAGCCCATGTAGTCAGGTTGAACCGGCACCCTGCGCGCGCTTTGCTTATCTATCAATGCCACGAGCCGGGCCGAGGCGGCGTTCCAGCTCAAAACTGTGCGAAGGAGGAATTCGGTAGTGTGCCCGGACTGGATCAGGCCTTCCACCAGCACGACGTGCTTGCCGTTTACGTCAACGGTAGATCCGTAGTGGATTTGAACGTGAGAGGCATCTCCCTGCGTCGACTTCTTCTGCGGCTGGATGAACTGGCAGCTTACCGGGATATCGATGGCTCGGATTAAATCGGCAGCAAAAACGAAACCATTCGGCAACACACACAGGAGCATCAGGTTCTTGCCCGCGTAGTCGCGGGAAATCTGCTGCCCGATCTCTTTTACGCGGCGTTGAATCTGCTCGGCGCTGAGCAGGATCTTAAGTGCCATTGGTTGCTGGGTTCCAGTCCTGGATTTCTTTCCTTAGATCTGGCCCCGAACTGCAGGCATTACTCAAGGCTCTCCTCGATCAAGAGCCGCTCTCCGGCCTCGGTCCGCAATTCAGGCGAGTCGATGCTGCGCACCCAAACAATTCGATCCCGGGCCACAACTACCGGCCAAAGCCGCTTCTCTTCCTCGCTCAGATGCAACGGATAGAGGAGTTCCTTGACGCGCTTCTCCGAATTGTGACGTGCAGGCCGGAAGCGATCTCCAGCTTTCCAGTTACGCACCAATAACTCGGTAATTGCGGGTACTCGAACTGAGTGCGGATTATACGACGCATTTTTCACATTCCCATTGTCTTGGCAGATGCGCGCGCGAATCTTGGTTCCAAGCGCAGTCAGACTAACCTCTCCCGGAATGCGCAATGGGAGTGCGTAGTCAGCACTCGACCCTTGCAGCTCTGCAGCCTCAAAGCGCAATTCGCGAAACAGCAGGCGAATTCTCCAGCCGTCGCCGAGTTCGACAATCTTCTTCTGAGCACCTCGCTCTGCACGTTGACTAATCAGGTGGAGCACTGCCCGGACTTGCTCGAAATCCATCCTGCGTCCGAGTTGTTCCGCAGCAGCGCGCAACAATCTGCGTCGGGCTGCTAGCGGCTGCTGCGAAAATTTTTGGATGTCGATGGCGATTCCCGGTGAGCTGGTCTGTCTGCGCCCACCGCCACGTGCGGGCTCGCCGGGCACAACGATCAACGGCAGAAGCCGCGCCATCTGGTCACTCCAATACTGCTCTTCAGCGCGTGCGATCTCCGCCAAGTGAGCCAAGGCATGATCCACTGATGGATTTGCCTCGGCGCGCAGCATCGGCAACACTCGGGCGCGAATGCGATTGCGAGCAAAGCTCAGATCTGCATTACTCGCGTCCTCACGCCACCCCTGTTTGCCCGCGCGCAGGTACTCTCGCAGCTCTTCACGACGCACCTCGAGCAGCGGACGCACAATCCTTCCCGCAGCTAATTGGTGCTCGGGAAAGATGCCGGAGAGCCCACGACTGCCTGCGCCTCGCAGGGCTTTCATGAGAACTGTCTCTGCCTGGTCGTCCATGGTGTGCGCAGTGGCAACGCGATGAACTTTTCCTTCGTGAAGGATGCGCGTGAAGAAGTCGTGACGCAGCTGGCGAGCTGCAGTCTCCAGGCTGATGTTGCTATCCTTTGCGCGTGCAGGAGCTTCACCGCGCTCGACCTGGAATTCCAAGTCATAACGACTCGCAAGATCGGCGACAAAAACTTCGTCGGCGTCCGCATCGGCTCCGCGAATTCCATGGTGAAAATGAGCGACCGAGATCACAGTCCCTAACTCATCCCGAAGCTCAAGCAGAATTCGGAGTAAGGCGACCGAATCGGCCCCGCCCGAGACGGCAATAGCCACACGCTCTCCAGCACGGATCAGGGAATGCGCGCGAACGTATTCGGCCACGCGTTGCAGCAAAGGAAGCACCAAAACATTTTTTCACCACGGAGGCACGGAGTCACTGAGAATCGGGTGATCGGGTCATCGGGTGAAGTAAGAACAAAGCAATCAGCATGGCGTTCTGCCGGCATGCAATTCGGCCATTACAGGACAACGTGTACTGGTCGAAAGCCGAGAGCCAAAAGCTGACAGCCTCTGCCTTTCCTTCGCCCGATCACCCGATGACCCGATCACCCGATTGTTTTATACTTCGCTTCCCATGAGAGTGGTTGTCATCGTTCCCGCCGCGGGACTTGGAACGCGCATGGCGGTGCAATCCGGCGCTCGTCCGGGGCAGACCACGAAACAGTTTGCCGAAATTGCCGGCAAGCCGATTTTGCTGCACACGCTTGAGAAGTTTGCGCAAGTTCCGGAGGTAAGCGACATCTACATCGCAGTCCGTGAAAACGAAACCGATCGCCTGCACGATTTTCTTGCCGCGCAGCGGCTTCGGCCAAGGATGCATGTTGTCGTAGGTGGGGATCATCGCCAGCAATCGGTTGCAAACGCACTGGCGGCGGTAAAGGCGGACGCACTGGATGTGGTCTTAGTGCATGACGCGGTTCGCCCGTTCGTTGATCCCGAAATTATCGAGAATGTCATTCAGTGTGCGGCAAAATATGGCGCAGCCATTGCTGGACTGCCCGCCGTGGACACCATCAAACATGTCGAGCGCACCGCTGAAGGCGCGATCATCACCTCAACGGTTCCGCGCGAGCGAGTGGTGATGGCGCAAACCCCGCAAGGATTTCGCTACGAACTGCTGAAGCGAGTCTTCGACGAAGCCGCACAGGATGGATTCATCGGCACCGACGAGGCATCCCTGGTGGAACGAGCAGGACACCAAGTGGCCGTCGTGATGGGATCGCCGAAAAACATCAAGATCACAACGCCTTCAGATATGGAACTGGCAGAGTTCTATGCCAGGGAATCTGACGAGCGCGGTTCTCACCACGGAGGCACCGAGACACGGAGAAAGGCAGAAGGAGGGCTATGAGCGCCGGTACTCCCCAAATTGTCACTCTCTATCATGACGAAAGGCATTGTTCGCAGGGTTCTATGAACTTTCCCAGATTTTCTCCGTGTCTCCGTGACTCCGTGGTGAAATGCTAAGCAAATGCGCATTGGCTACGGTTGGGATTCGCACGAATTCAAAAAGGGTGTGCCGCTCAAGATCGGTGGGGTGGATCTAAAGCATACGCATGGCCTCGCCGGGCATTCCGACGGGGATGTGCTCCTGCACGCCCTCACTGATGCTCTGCTTGGCGCAATCGCCGCGGGCGATATCGGAAGCTACTTTCCTCCCTCGGATCCGCAGTGGAAGGGGGCAGATTCCTCAATTTTTGTAATTGAGGCGCTGACCAAGGTTCGCGACGCAGGTTGGGAGGTTTGCAACGTCGATTCCACTCTGATCCTTGACCAGCCGAAGATCGGTCCGGTGGCGAACCGGATTCGTCAGAGCATCGCGGAGCTTCTTGAGATATCACCGGAGGATGTTGGGGTGAAAGCCAAGACTCCCGAAGGCATGGGAACCGAGAAAGCCGCAATCGCTCATGTTGTCGTTCTGCTCGAGAAGCACGAAGATCACAATCGACTCGAGGTTGCCGCGGCGATGCTCGAGGCTGACAATCACGTCGATGAGGTAGTGAAGAAATTGGTTAAGGACGTGAGGATCGAGAAGGCGCCAGCGAAGAAATAGCCGTTGGCCTATACCGTTTTGGGAACTTGGGAAGAGGATTAATACAACCGGAAGTTCACTTCGATGTCGACATAAACCGCGACCTTGCGACCATCTTTGATCGCCGGTTCGAAGAGCCATTTATTGACGGCCTCGATGGCTTTTTCATCCAAGCCCAGGCCCAGCGAGCGCACCACGTGAGGATCGTGGATTTTGCCGTCTTGCCCGACTGTCGCTCGCACCACCACAGTCCCCTGATGCTTGGCTTTCCGAGCCTCTTCTGAGAACTCAGGCTCGGTCTGGAACTTGATGCGGGGAGGCGCAACGCCGCCACCAACCTGGAAGACTCCTCCGCCCATTCCCGCCGTGTCACCAGGGCCGACGCCACGTCCGTTGCCGTTGCCAACGCCCCCACAACAGGACTCGCCAACTCCAGAACCATATCCAGTTCCGTTGGAAGGAACGCTCAACACGCTGGTCAGCGAGCCAATCGGCCCCACCTGATTAATCTTCACTTGCGGAGGAACCATTACCGTTTGCTCAACCGCGAGTTTGGGAGCGTCATTACGGATCACTACGGTTGGAGGCGTGATCTGCTGCATGCTGAACTTTGGCGGAACGCCCTTGCTGGCCTCGAGCTTGTCCCGATCGCCACCGCCACCGCCACCGCCGACCTGCTTCGCCGACGCCGGCATCGGAATGTATGCTCCTATATCAATAACCGGACCTAACGCTTGCGCGATTTGCGCACGATGCGTGACCACTTGATGCGTGAGATACAGCAACAGGGCAAGCGCAACTGTGTGAAGGAGTATCGATGTGTAGAAATTTCGAGACTGGACGGCGTACGTACCATAGCCCTCGCCAAATAGAGTAGGCAAGATGTCGGTCGGCTGCTTGGGTGGAGCAACGTTGCCCGAACCCGGAAGCCGAGGTGCCGGTTGAGTGGCCGAGGTAGCCATGCGTTCGTACTCCGTAGTATAGACTGTCTTCGGCGCAAAAGGTTCCAAGACCTTGCATACGAAAGACAGGAACTTCCTTAATACCCTCTAGTACGTTAGTCGTCCACTGCTAGGATTCACAGGGTTAAATCGTTCAAATCAAGGCCAGAAATCGGCATTTGCATAATAGCCCCAGACGATAGCACGCGGTGGGCGACTCCGCCACTTTATTGGGATGAACACATTTTGAGGCTTCCATCCGTCGAGCCGCTGCGAAGAATCTGCACATCGGGAGCTTGGCAGCTGGTCCTGAAAATCGGACGATCAGGCCATCCGGTGAGGTCAACTGACGCCTGAAACTCGGCTCGTGAGCTTCACCCATGGTCTCCGACACCCGATCCTTCCTGGCCCGAATCTGTGTTCACGCACTTTGCATCTGATGCGCATGGATTTGCAACTTGCGGGAAAACGCGCACTTGTTACCGGATCCACCGCCGGAATTGGTTACTCCATAGCCGAATCACTGGCGAAAGAAGGAGCTAACGTCATCGTCAACGGCCGCACTCAGCGGCGCGTCGATGAGGCTATTAGCAGGCTGAAGAAAACCAACGCCAGCGCAAGACTCGAAGGCCTGGCGGCCGATCTGGGAACCTCTGAAGGCGCCAAGCTGGCAATTGCGAAATATGCCGACCTCGACATTCTGGTCAACAACCTCGGGATTTTCGAGGCCAAGCCGTTCGAAGAAATTCCTGACGCGGACTGGCTGCGTTTCTTCGAAATAAATGTCCTCAGCGGAGTTCGCCTCAGCCGGCATCATCTTCCGCGAATGAAGCAGCGGAACTGGGGACGCATTGTGTTCATCTCCAGCGAATCCGGGTTCCAGATTCCCGCAGAGATGATTCATTACGGGATGACCAAGACCGCACAGATCGCGATTGCTCGCGGCTTAGCCGAAACCACAGCCGGCACGAACGTCACTGTCAACAGCGTGCTGCCGGGACCTACAGCCTCGGAAGGTGTGAGTGATTTCGTGGAGCAAATGTCATCGCAAAAGAACGTGGACCGCGCTGAGTTCGAGCGCGATTTCTTTCGCCACGTGCGCCCAACATCCCTGCTGCAACGATTCGAAACCCCAGAAGAGATTGGAGCTGTGGTGGCCTTCGTCTGCAGCCCGCTTTCGTCGGCTATCAACGGAGCCTCGCTTCGCGCGGATGGTGGAGTAGTCAGAGCAATTTGAGTTTTCTGCGGTTCCGGCCGCTCCCGGCCGGATGTCTGCGTACGTCTGCATTAAAGTTAGGAAATGCGAGGGTTTCAGCCGACGGAAATCAAAGTCAACACTCAAGCGGGGGTGGTGGCCGGAGCCACATTCTGCAGCTTAGTAGCGTTAATCGCCATAGCACTCCCCGGAATAGCTCTCGCCCAAACTGCTCGTCCGCAACTCATTGGGTACTATGCGGAGCGCCATGCCGCGAGAGGCGACTATCCCCTCAAACAACTTGCAACTAATGGCGCCGCCGGTCTGCTGACGCAACTGAACTATGCCTTCGGAAAGGTCTCGCAGAGCCGATGTCAGCTTCTGGATCCTGATTTGGAATTGAAACACCCATTCCCAGCGGAGCAGAGCGTCGATGGCGCCGCCGACTCAACTGATCCGAATCAACTGCGCGGCACGTTTCATCAGCTTCAGGAACTGAAGAAGCGATTTCCCAAAATGAAAGTCGTCATCTCGGTGGGCGGCTGGGTTAACTCTGAAGGATTTTCGGATGCTGCGCAGCCGGCCCACGTCCGTGATTTCGTGCGCTCGTGCGTCGATCTCTACATCCGTGGCAACTTCGCTCCGGGAATCCGCGCGCCGGGAATCTTTGACGGCATCGATATTGATTGGGAGTATCCGGTTGATGGCGGCATGATTCCTGGACGCCCCGAAGACACGAAGAATCTGAACGCCATGGCGGCAGAGTTCCGGTGGCAGCTTGACGCCGTTCGCCCGGGCCTGCTACTCACTGCCGCTATTCCCGCCACGCAAGAGGATTACGAGTACTTCGATTTGAAGTCTCTTGCGCGGCACATGAATTACATCAACATCATGTCTTACGACATGCACTGGAATGGTGAGAAGATCACGAACCTCCACAGCGCGCTCTTCCATGATCCAGCCGATCCATCGAAGCCTCCGGCCGACACTCATTACGCCGCGTATGCCGTGCAGAACTTTCTACATGCAGGGGTGCCGGCGCCAAAGATTATCCTGGGCGTGCCCTTTTATGGAAAGGGATGGACTGGCGTGGGTAATGCGAACCACGGTCTCTATCAGACTGCAAAGGACGCATCCAAATCGCCGCCCGAATATCGCAGCTTGAAAGCGTTGCCCGAGAGCGCCGATCGTCAGTTCTATCCGAAGATCGCCACGTGCTCAATTTGGAACAACGATGAGTTCTTCAGCTACGACTGTCCCCAGGCGCTGCAACTCAAACGACAATACGCGCGCCAGCATGGGTTGGGCGGACTGATGTTCTGGGAGATGGGGCAGGACACAACAGACGCGGAGTTGGTGAAGGTTTTGGCAGGCAAGTAGAACCGCGCGTGGTTTGACAGTCACCCGAAATTTGACGCGATCCGTCAAACCCTTTCGACCGTCTCCCCAGTGTCATATTGTGGGGCATCTTCCTTGCGCACGCGGTTCCGATAGAGCCACCGGAGCATGATTGGGGCGAAAATTGTAGTGGCGCCGGTCATGAATACTACGATCGCGTAAGCTGCGTCGGAGATCACTTTCAGCTGCAGACCGAGCAGCGCGATGATGAGGCCGACTTCGCCGCGAGGAGTCATTCCGACTCCCACTTTCAATGCGGTGTCCCAGCCTTCGCGCAGGACAGGTAGTCCACAGCCAACCAGTTTAGAGATGATGGCGAGAACGGAGATTGCACCTGCGACCAGCCATAACGATCCATTGAAGACGCTGAGGTTCAGCTTCGCTCCCATTATGAAAAAGAAATAAGGAGCCAGAAACTCGTTGATGCCGGCGACGCGTGGCATCAGGTGCCATTCGGGGGCGTATTCAGCGAAGGCAAGGCCGGCAAAGAAGGCCCCGATAATCGAAGCCATCCCAATCCTCTCCGCTGCTACTGAGAGCGCGAGACAAATCCCCAGAGCGAGGACCAGAGGAGCATTGTGCGTTTCCATCCGTTCCAATCCGGGACGCATGCGTTGAATCACTCGTGGCGCGAAGAAGATCATCAGCAGCGCGAATCCAACGGCTTCCACGAGCAACACGCTCAACTGGATCCACGCAATCGTTCCCGATGAAACGAATCCTACGACCACTGCAAGCAGCACCATTCCCAGGATGTCGTCGAAAACCGCGGCTCCGAGGATGATCTTTGCCGGGCGAGTTTGCATTACGCCAAGGTCTTCCAACACGCGGGCTGTGATGCCAACGCTGGTCGCCACCATGGCAGCCCCGATGAAGACGGCTTCGTGTGCGGGATGATGCCGAATCAGCAGGAACACCAGTCCCGTCAGGAAGGGCAAAGCGACGCCGGCGAGAGCAACTCCCAATGCCGATGCGCCGACGCGAATAAGCTCCTTCGGACGAGTCTCAAGGCCAACGGTGAAGAGAAGAAAGATCGCGCCGAGTTCGCCGATTGAGGTGGTCGCTTCGCTGGGAATGACGAAGCCGGTGAGATAAGGACCAAGCACAACGCCTGAGAGGATCTCTCCCAGCACCGCGGGTAATGAGAGCTGCTCAAAGAGTTCGCCGAAGATCTTCGCCCAAAGGAAGATCACCAGGAGCTGCAGCAGAAATGGATCGGCGCCGTGCGTCATGCCGCGTACTCATTGTCCCTGCGACCTAAGCTGCGCGCCACTGAAATCCAGAGTACCTGGATTGAAGTGCCAAACTGCGCCAAAAAAGCTGCTAAGCTTCCAGGCTCTTAGGTTTCTGAGCTAAGGCGAACTTTGCCGGGTTTCTTAAGTTCCGCATCCATTTGAGGAATCGTGCGGTGTTGGGCTCGAACCGAGCCGCTGCCCCAAAACATCCAATCGTTGGGTGTTAATCTGATAGAGAACGGCTAAGCAGCTTGGGAGCTTAGCCGCTTAAAAGCTGATTTCATGGACCATCGCGCGTTTTTCTTTCAAAAGCTAGGTCTCACCAATCGGGACCTTGAACGGTATCTGGCTGAGGCATTGTCGGCAGGCGGGGACTACGCTGATTTGTACTTTGAGTACCACACGTCAACCTCGCTGAGCCTTGATGAATCGCTGATCAAGTCGGCAACTCAGGGCATTTCGGCAGGTTGTGGCGTACGCGTCATCTCGGGAGAGCGTACTGGATACGCCTACACAGATGATCTTTCCCCAGAGCGCATCGTGCGAGCCGCCCGGACCGCTGCTCTGATCGCCAGTGGGCCCAACAAGCAGCCGGTGGTCAATCTTAAAGATCCGACCGGTGGACACACTCTCTACGCCGTCGCCTCGCCATCCGTCGATGCCGAAGTTGCAGCGAAGGTCGAACTGCTGCAACGCACTGACCGCCACGCCCGCAGCTATGACTCCCGAATCGTTCAAGTTCGTGCCAGCTACGCCGACGAACTGCGCAGGATACTCGTCGTCGGATCGGATGGCGTGGTTGCATCCGACTCACAGCCCCTCGCTCGCATGAGCGTGTTCTGCATCGCCAAGGACGGACAGAATTCTGCTCGAGGCAATTCCGGCGGCGGTGGGCGCGTGGGAATCGAATATTTCCAGACAGAAAGAACACCAGAGTACTTCGCTCACGAAGCGGCACGGCAAGCGATCATTCAACTCGATGCTCGCGAGACGCCTGCTGGAGAAATGGAAGTCGTACTCGGTCCGGGATGGCCCGGGGTTTTGCTGCACGAAGCGGTTGGGCACGGGCTCGAAGCCGACTTCAATCGCAAGAAGACCTCCGCGTTCGCTGGACTCATCGGCAAGCGAGTGGCGAGTGAAAAAGTAACCGTGGTTGACCACGGCACGATGCCGTCGAAGCGCGGCTCCATTAACGTTGACGACGAAGGTTCGCCGACGCAGCACACAACGCTGATTGAAAATGGAATTCTCAAGGGCTACATCAGCGACAAGCTCTCGGCGCGCCTGATGGGCATCGCCAACACAGGCAACGGCCGTCGCGAAAGCTACGAGCACATCCCGATGCCGCGCATGACCAACACTTACATGCTCGCTGGCCAGGACGATCCCAAGGACATCATCAAGTCGGTAAAGCGCGGGCTCTTCGCAGTGAACTTCGGCGGCGGTCAGGTAGATATCACAAATGGCAAGTTCGTCTTCTCAGCTTCAGAGGCTTATCTGATCGAAGATGGCGAAATCACTGCGCCTCTCAAGAACGCGACGCTGATCGGCAACGGTCCTGATGTGCTTACTCGCGTATCGATGGTTGGCAATGATCTTCAGCTGGATGAGGGCGTGGGGACTTGTGGCAAGGATGGCCAGTCAGTACCCGTCGGCGTGGGCATGCCTACGATCAAGGTGGATCGATTGACTGTGGGGGGAACCGGATAGGCGAGATTCACCCTAGACTGTCATACTGAGGCCCTGTTTTGGCAGAAGGATCTCCCGCGATGTGTCGAACATAGTTGCTGTTTCTTGGCTCTTGGGCCGGCACTCTGGTGTTCTCGTGAAGAAGCCGCACCTACTGCAATTAAGTCCGATGCATCGCGGGAGATCCTTCTGCCAAAACAGGGCCTCAGGATGACAAGGCTAAAAAGAATGTCCCAAAACGGTACTGATGGGAGCCGACACAGCCGAGGGCGGCTGTGGCACGTATTTAACTGAAAGAAGATGCCAGTCGAAACCCAAGAACGAATCGAAGTCGGCGCCGGCCTCAAGGACATCGCCGTCGACGTAGTCGCTCGTGCGATGAAAGCGGGAGCTACTGCCGCCGATGCCATCGCGCGCGATGGCAACGAGTTCTCCACGCTGGTTCGACTCGGAGAAGTGGAGACTCTGAAAGAGTCTGGTGCGCGCGCGTTGGGACTGCGCATATTTGTCGGGAAGCGCGCGGCCGCAACACACACCAGCGATTTCTCTGGTGAAGGCATCGAGCGCCTGGTATCCAGCGCAATCATCCTGGCGCGAGCAACTTCAGAAGATCCCATTGCCGGGTTGCCGGATGCCGCTAGCCTGGGCTCACTGAAGTCGGACCTCGATCTTTACTACGACGACGTCTACTCGCTCTCGACCGCCGACAGGATTGACTACGCACGTCGCGCCGAAGCTGCGGCCATGGCAGCGGATCGTCGCATCACGAACTCCGATGGTGGCTCCTTCGACGCGGCCACCGGGTACAAAGTCCTCGCTAACTCGCTCGGATTCGTCGGAGAATATCGCCGGTCGTATTGCTCGGTTTCTGCTGTTCCGATCGCGCAGGCCGAAGGCTCCGCGATGCAACGCGACTACTGGTACTCGGCTTCCCGCACCCTGCGGAAACTGGAATCGCCTGAGGCTGTGGGTCGAAAGGCTGCGGAGCGAACGCTGCGCCGCGTAGGCGCTCGCAAGGTTGCTACACAAAGGGTTCCCGTAGTGTTCGATCCGATGGTCTCACGCGGTCTGATCGACCACATCTTCGACGCGGTGAACGGCGATGCCATCTATCGGCACGCGTCTTATCTGGCGGGCAAACTGGGAGAACAGATTGCGGGCGAGAACATCACCATCATCGACGATGGCACGATGGTCGGCGGCTTCGGTTCCTCTCCGTTCGATGGGGAAGGAGTGCCGACGCGACGTACTGTCGTCGTCGAGCGCGGAGTTCTGAAGAACTATCTGTTGAACACATACACGGCGCGAAAGCTCAAACTGCAAACTACCGGCAACGCCGCCCGCGGATTGACCGGCAATCCAGGAATTGGTTCGGGCAATTTCTATCTGCAACCCGGTGAGAAGGACCCCAAAGATATCCTTCGCGATATTCCAAGCGGCCTTTATGTCACGGAATTCCTGGGATTTGGGGTGAACCTCGTGACAGGCGACTTCTCGCGTGGCGCCTCTGGCTTGTGGATCGAGAATGGTGAACTGACGTTCCCAGTAGAAGAGATCACTGTAGCTGGCAATCTGAAAGACATGTTCCGCAACGTGTCGGCGATAGGAAACGACCTCGAGTTCCGAAGCTCTATCGCGGCACCTACGCTGCGAATCGATGGCATGACCATAGCTGGTGAGTAACTCTTACGTAATCTTATAGTTACCTCCTAAGTACCAGCCGGCGAGGATTGGAACCGGCGGCGATACCTCCAAAATTACACAAATCAAAGTACTAAGCCGAAACAGCTACTCTGGATTCCAACCCGTCATAGCTGGTTTGCGTCTCAATGAACCAGAGATGCAGCTCCGCGAAGCAATTGCCGTAGTAGTGAACTTTCTCTTGATTGGAGCGCTCACAGTTTACGGATTCCGACTGTTCGCCGAATATCACGCCAAGGGACGGTGGGCCAAGAACGTAACCAGCCTGCTGGCCGGGCTCGGCCTGATGACGCTGGCTGCGGCGTTGCTTCTCACACCTCAGAACGCGGCGATTCTGACCAAGATCTCCCACACGAAGATCGCCCGCATCCTGTTGTGGGCCAGCAACACACTCTTGCTCACGGCGATCGCCGCGTTTGGATTGATCACTTACAGCCGGCCTCTGCGGCTCTGGCATGAGAGAAAGATCGAGAGAGACCTAAGGCGTGAACTTCCCAAGATTCCCTGAAAACAAGAATCGAAGAAAGGGATCTCCTGACGACCGTGGACGCGTCGTGAAGTTCCCGGCTGCCACGGCAGACTCTGTCCCAAAAAGAGGATGGGGACTTTGGAGATTGGGTCCGGGAGTCGTCACTGGGTCCGCCAATCTAGATCCCTCTGCGGTTGTGACTGCGACAATCGCCGGAGCAGCCTTTGCCCACTCTTTGCTATGGGTTGTGATTCTGGTCGTTCCTTTTTTGCTCGCCATCTTTTCAGTCACAAGCCGGATTGGAGTTGAGACCGGATTGGGACTGCTCGATCTCGTACGCGAACACTATGGCCGCGGATTCGCAATTGCTGGGGCGGCGTTCACAATCATTACAAACTTCGTGGTTGTGATTGCGGACATCATGGCGGTTTCGGATGCACTATCCATTCTCACTGGCCTCTCACGCATGTTCTTCGTCGTCGCGACCGCGTTTTTCGTGTGGTACATCCTGGTATTTCAGGACTACCAGAAGATCACACGCGCTCTGGTGCTGTTTTCTCTGCCGTTATATCTCTACGTCGCCGCGGCGGCCCTTACGCACCCGCATCTCTCCACGCTGCTGCACGACATCTTCATGCCGAGCATGCAGGCAAGTTCGGAGTACGCGGAGAACATCGTCGCACTATTTGGTTCATTCCTTACGCCTTACATCATTATTTGGCAGACGAGTTCGCGCAGCGATCCCAATCACGAGCATCATCGAGGCGACTATATCATTTCTACCGCGGTTACGTTTGTCCTGGCCTGTTCCATCATTGTCGCTGCCAGCGCGGTCCTGCACTTCGATCATGCTCCGGATATGACGACGCGTCAGGCCGCGGATGCTCTGCGACCAGCCGTAGGGGATTGGGGAACAATCGTCTTCGCGTTGGGCATCATTGGATCCGGAATGGTCGCGCTGCCGGTGCTTACGGCTTCCATGTGCTTCGATCTGGCACAAGCTGTCGGCTGGAAGGCGGGATTGAGTGAAAAGCCGTGGGAGGCGAAGCGCTTCTACGTTCTGATTTCTGCCGCCGTCTTCCTGGCCGCGGGAGCAAACTTCCTGCGTATAAATCCTATTACAGCACTCTACTGGTCCATGGTTCTGGCAGGCGTGCTGCTGATTCCTACACTGATCTTCATCTTGCTGATCTCGAACGATCGCCGCATCATGCGTACTGTGAACAACCGCATGCAGAACTTCTGGCTGGGCGCAGCCGCAGGCGGAGTCGCTGCTGCCGGATTGATCTACCTGCGCTACTCACTGTTCTGATTCCTGTCCACAGCATGGTGGAGATTGCAGTCCGGTGCGGCGGAGATCCATGAGGATGCCCGGCTCCGATTCGACTAGTAAAAACCACATGTTCGCGGAATAAGCTTCCAGCCTGTTAGAATCGCAGTATCCCTTCATGAATGCCGATCTCGAAAGGCTTATAAAACTCGAGCAGGTGGATCGCGAAATCGGGCGGCTCTCCGCCGAAGTGGCAGCGCTTCCCAAGCGCGTTGCTGAGATCGAGCACCAGCTTTCCGATGCAAAGGCCCGGGTCGACCAGGCAAAAACAGCGATCAAATCGCAGGAACAGAAACGGCGCGGTCTGGAATCAGACATCCAGTCGTACCAGCAGAAGATCGGCAAGTTTCGCGACCAGTCGCTCGACGTTAAGACCAACGAACAGTACAAGGCCTTGATGCACGAGGTTGAATTCGCGCAAGCCGAGATCCGCAAGGCCGAAGACAAGATTCTAGAGATCATGGAAGGCGGCGAGCTCTTCGACCGCCAGGTAAAGGCGTCGGAAACAGAGCTTAAGGCTCAGGCGGCGCAGGTGGAGAAGGAAAAAGAAGAAGCGCGAGCCTTGACCGCGAAGGATGAAGCTCGCTTGAAAGAACTTCAAGGCGAGCGTAGCGGGCTCCGCTCCGGAGTGGGCGAAGACCTCCTGTCTCTCTATGATCGCGTGCTGAAAGCGCGAAAGACTGCGTTAGCAGAAGCTCGTGAGCAACGCTGCACGGCGTGCTACGTTTTGTTGCGTCCCCAAAAATGGAATGAAATAAAGGCGGGCGGCGAGGTCATGACCTGCGATAGCTGCGGCCGAATTCTCTTCTACGATCCTGCCCACGAACCTCCTCCACCGGTGCCTGACAAGAAGAAGACAAAGAAAGCAAAGGCTGCGCCAGAAGCTGAGGCTCCATCAGAATCGCCTGAACCGAATTTGGAAGTTTCTGCAGACCGCCCATCTTAATTCCGCAACGCCAATCCTGGTACTTACTCGGATAATCTACTCACTCTAGTAATCGCCAGCGCGAAGCGCGGAATTCTCGTAGCCGCAGGGAAGCCCCGTCTTAGACGCAGAAAGAAAAGGCGGCTCGACGAGCCGCCTTCCCAATCTGAAGTCCCCTATCTCACGCAGCGTTGGCTTTTCGCGCACTCTGGAAAACAGAAAACGCCGCGCCCTGGGGATCGGTAAGCACCGCAAATCGTCCTACGTTCTCCATTGACACCGGGCCGTAGAGCACTCTTGCGCCATTCTGTTTGGCTTTCTCCACGCTGGCATCGCAATTCGACGTCTCGAAGTACAACAGCCAATGCGATGGAACATTGGGATTGCCGTGTTCGGCCGGTGGAACGCCGCCGATGTAATCGTCGCCGTTCTTAATATGCAGATAGCCGGAAGGGTCGTTCTCACCCTTCTCCAACTTCCATCCGAAGAGTTTGGTATAGAACGCGCCGGCGCGGGCTACATCAGGAGTATTGAGATCGGCCCAGCAGAACGCGCCGTCGGTGTTCTTCGCGCCGACTCCGCTGTGCTTCTTTGCCTGCCAGATGCAGAACGTCGCGCCGGTGGGATCCTGCACTACGGCCATACGGCCTACGTCCATTACATCAAACGGAGGCGCGATGACGTTGCCCCCCAGCTCGCCCGCGCGGCGGGCAGATTCGTCCACGTTTTCGGCTGCGATATAGATCATCCAGTGCGGGGGTACTCCGTGTTCCTTCTGATCTTTGCGCAGAGTGTATGCAGCAGCGGCATCTTGTCCATCGAGTTTAAACATTGAATAGAATTCGTCCGGCCCCATGGGCGCGTCATCGACGGTCCAGCCGAAAAGGTCCATGTAGAACTTCTTGGCGGCCTTCTGGTCGGTGGTTCCGAGTTCCATCCAGCAGAAAGAACCTGGCTTGGGTGTTGTCGTTGTCATGGCGCGAAAGTATAAATCCCCCGCGTTAGCGAGGGATTAAAAACTTTCTTAGCCCGGAGTCACTGGGACGAGACGCCATGCGGCGAGGATTAGCAGTGCAGCTCTTCCGCCAGCTTGCGCAGTCGAGAGACGGTCTCCGCCAGATTTCCATTCTGGAATAGACGAATTCCAGCGATGCCACGCACGCCGGCTTTCAGGCACTCAGCCGCATTATTTGCAGTGACTCTCCCTAATGCCAGAACCGGCATAGGATGCTCGGCTGCTCTGCGCTTGCGGCAGGCGGCCTCCAGGCCGGCCAGCCCCGTTGGAGCGGTTTGGTCGCCTGCTTTCCCAAATACCGGACCATACACGGCAAAGTCTGCGCCGTGACCTTCCGCGAGTGATGCCTCTTGCACCGTGTGGCATGAAACACCAATCAGCGGAGAAAGGATTCCAGCCTGCGCGAAGATTACCCTGGCGTCTGCAGCAGAGATGTCATCGGAGCGCAGATGTACTCCGTCTGCTCCGCAGGCAATTGCTGCATCCACCCGGGAATTAATGAGCAACCTTGTTCGCACGCAGGACTCACCGGGTGCGTTGACGCGACGCACAATCTCGACGGCACCAGTTCCCAATTCGACAAGTTCGCGAGCATTAAGGTCCTTTTCGCGCAGCTGAATCGCATCGATACCCGCGTTCACGGCCTCCGAAATACGATCGAGCAGCAATCGCATGCTCTCATCGTGGCTGGCGGAAAGTTGTCTGCGATCGGTTATGTAGTAGAGAAACAATTCTCGAAGTTAACAGAACATAGCGCTGGCGATGCAACGCGGCCGTACATTTTTGCCTCTTCCAGATGCATGACAGCAGGTGAATTAGGAGTACAGATCATCCAGATGCTGTTGATTGCAATTCCCATCGCCAGCATCAGTTGGACAATTACGCACGAAGAGATCTTTCGCGAACCGCGCGAATTCTGCGTACGCTGCAGCAAACAGGCGACAAACCTGCTACAGCGCAAGTTCTTCTACCTGTTTACCTGCGAATTCTGCTTCAGCCATTGGGTAGCGCTCGTCTTCTTGCTGATCACGCACTACCGGTTGGTGTATCAAGATTGGCGCGGCTCGGTTCTCGGCTTCTTTGCCCTTGTCTGGATCGCGAATCAATACATCTCGATCTTCGACCGCCTGCGCCTCAACATCAAGCGCGAGCGCGTAGAGATTAAGGGCGAAGAGCACGAGGTGATGCAAAAAACCGGGGAGAATCAGCGCAAAGCCGCTTAAACCTTTCCGGCTGAAATCAAGTTGTTCTCGCATTTTTCTGCAGCAAAGAACGATAATGGGAACCCTCAATCGTTATGGCCGGCAAACGTCTAATCCGTCAAATTCTTTACATACCGATTTTGTTGTGGAACCTGTGCTCGCTAACCCAGACTCAAACTTCACCGAATACTGCTGCGACTCCGACCTTCCGTGCCAATTCCCGGCTGGTGCAAGTGGATGTCATAGTTCTCGACGGAGGCGCTCGCCCAATCCGCGGTCTTACGGATCGTGACTTCACGATCTTTGAGGATGGGAAGTCTCAGCAGCTGCGCTCGTTTGACAGACACGAGAGTAGCCAAGATCCCCCGGTGCAGGAGCCATTTCATCTGCCCCCGAATCAATACACCAATGTTCCGGTAAATGAGCCTCGTGGTCCTCTGACGGTAGTTTTGCTCGACACACTGAACACTCCGACACTCGACCAGGTTGGTGCCCGACGCCACCTGCTCGAGTTTCTAAAAGCGTTACCGCCCGGCCACTCAACTGCCTTGTTCGTCTTGAGTTCGCGCCTGCGTATGATTCAAAGCTTTACCGGACAGTCTGACGTCTTAGTCGCTGCCGCCCGCGACGTGCTCTCGAGCCCGTCACCGCTGCTCACCACTGAAGCGGAACACCAACGCAACGAGGACGATCTCATCTACCGCGAAAGAATGACGGCTCCAACCATCATGGGTGGAGGCGCTGGCACTGCGCCGGGGACACAGGCGCCGACCGACTCAGATCTCATTGCCGGAACGACAGCCAGATTGCGCGATGCTCTTATCATGCAAGAGCAATATGAGATTACTCAGCGCGTCGGAATCACTTTGAGGTCGCTGGCGGAATTAGCTGCGATGCTGCAAGGCTACTCCGGACGCAAGAATTTGCTCTGGGTTTCAGGAACATTCCCGTTCAGCTTTGGTCCAAATCCGTTTATACGCACCGAGCAGCACGACCGCGCGAATTTCGACTTCTTTGTACATCAAACCACCTCGCTGCTATCTGCAGCGCAAGTGGCCGTGTATCCCATTGACGCAATCGGGCTTAAGCTTAACGGGATTGATCTTACAAGCAATGGCGAAGGTATGACCGGATACGATTCCAGTACGGGAATGGCACGACGCAATGCTGGACTTGCCCGTCAGATGGTCGACGAAAACGACGCACAGACCACAATGGACGAAATCGCCGAGCAGACGGGTGGAAAGGCCTTTTACGGCACCAACGGCCTGAAGCAGGCAATGCAACGTAGCCTCGATCAGACTTCCACGTACTACACCATCGCCTATGCGCCCGAAAACCAGAATTGGAACGGCAAGTTTCGCCGCATTACTGTAAAAACGAGCCGCGAAGCAGCAAGCCTGCAATATCGTCGCGGATATTACGCGATTCCCGAACCGCAGCATTCTCCCCAGGATTCGACACTCAAGCTGGCTGCCGTGATGCGTCCCGACACACCTGATTCCACCGCGCTTTATCTCAAAGCAGAAGTGCTCCCGCCCGATGCAAACCGTCACTCAGTGCGAATCACATACCTGGTCAATCCTCAGCAGATCACTTTCACAGATGCTCCCGAAGGGCGTAAGCATGCCTTTGTTGATCTGCTTGCAGTCGTTTGGGACCGAAATGGGAAGGATATTGGCCATTCAGCCAACACAATCGACGCTACCCTCAGCAATGAAGAATACCAGAAGGTGCTGCGCGCCGGGCTGCAGGCTGCGCAGGAGGTTCCTGTCAAACCCGGCGCATATCGCGTTCGAATCGGAGCGGTGGATCGCTTAAGTCAGCAGGTAGGAACAATCGATGTCCTGCTGCCGCACGACCAGAAATCGAATTAACATCGATCCACCCGATCACATTCCCGACGGTGGTGCTTGATCTTCATCCTCCGGCTTTGTCGGAGTCTTCGGCAGCTCTTTCTCGATTGGCTTGCGCGGGAACATCTGGTCGCGCATCGCAGCGTTGTAGACGAAGTCAGCCACGATCACCGCGATCTGCCGGAGATCATCGAACTGCAGACGGTCATAAACGTCCATGTTGGAATGGTGAGTGCGAGTGTCGTACTCAATCGGGTCCTGGATGAATTGGAATCCAGGGATGCCCACAGCGTCGAACGACAGATGATCCGTGCCGCCGGTAGAGCGCATCGTGAGCGTATCCATGCCGAGATCTTTGAACGGATGCATCCACGCTTCGAAGATTGGTTGCACTCCGGCGTTTTCCTGCATGTAAACACCGCGAATCTTGCCGGTTCCGTTGTCGATATTGAAGTATGCCGACACCTTCGCCTGCTCGGGTTTCAGCGTCACCGGGCCGGCTTCGCGCCGACGAAGTGTCGGCATCCCTTGCAGCTGCGGCGTATCCATCGGCGGACGCGACCCAAAATGGTGCTGCACATACCACTGCGAGCCCAGCAATCCCTCCTCTTCCCCACTCCATAGGCCGATACGAACCGTCCGGCGCGGCTTTACTCCAAGCGTTTGCAAGATCCGCACCGCCTCCATCATCACGATGCTGCCCGCGCCGTTGTCGGTTGCGCCGGTGCCGGTATGCCATGAATCGAGGTGCGCTCCCAGCATTACGACTTCATCTTTCTTGTCGGTGCCGGGGATCTCAGCGATGGTGTCGTACTGCTCGTCAACGTCAGACCAGTTGTTCTTCACGTTGATCTCGAGCTGCACCGGCGTCTTCTGCTCCAGCAGACGGGCCACGCGATCCCACTGCTCAATCGCCATGGTCAACTGCGGCACTGCAGCCTGAGGCTCGCTCTTGCGATACGCGCCGCCGCCTTGCACGAACACGGTTCCTCCGCCCGTTGTTTGTCGGCTGTGATCGATCACCGCCAGGGGTTTCTCCTCGGCGAAGAACTGGTTCAGATCGCGCTGGAACTGCTGCCGTCTCTGCTGCTCTTGCGGACTCAACGCCGGCCTCTCGCTCGGGAGTTCGTAATTAGCAACGTCTGCCAGCGACTTATCGGTGTACCGTTCGTACGGAGACTCTACGATCGGCTTCACGTCCGCGAACTCGCCGAGAACCAAGATCTTTCCCGCCAGCTTGCCTTTGTATTTTCCAAAGTCTTGCTTGGTCCTGATGGTGGCGCGAACGCAATCACCGTGCACCGCACCATCGGTTCCAGGCGTCCACGCTTTCGGATACGCGATGAACGTCTGAGTATCCGGCGACAACATGCGCACGTTTACGTACTCGTTCCACCAGCCGCGCCCGAACGGCCCCCAAGCCTCCAGGTGGGAATTCACCAGGCCGAATTTTGTGAGCTGATCGCGTGTCCACTCATTGGCGCGCTTCATGTTGGGCGATCCTGTAAGCCGCGGGCCAATGTTCTCCAGCAGCCCTTCGGCGATTTCTTTGATCTTCGAGTTGCGGAAACCCTCATAGCGGATCTTCGTCACCATATCCAGATCCACTTTTTCCTGAGTCTGTGCATGGGCAAGCGCGGAGAAAAACAAAAAAGAGCAAACCACCAAACGACGGGTCGCGAATTTCAATCGATGACCTCCAGCGATCATTAGAGTTTTTGGGATTCGGTTCGCGCCTGCCTGTTGACGCTCCCCCAACACGCTGCAGCCGTAAAGGTGCAGCAGGAAATACTACCAGCCCCGCCTGGGGCGAAACGGGGTGCAACCATACTGTAAAATTGCGTGACAGATGTCCCAAACTGCTCAGGTTGAGCCTCGTCCAGCCGCGGAAGTGGTGCGCAGCGCGCACGTAGCGCAAGCGCCAAACGGCGTCTGCTACGCCTTGGTGGGCGAGAACACCATCACCGCAGAGGACGTAGAGCGCGCCGTAGGAGCAGTGCCTCCGGCCATCGCAGCGGCATTAGAGCGCAAGGCCTACTATTTCGTCCCACTCACGGTGGGCGAAGGGGACGACACCCGCATCGCCGAGCGCTACGACAGCGAACTCAGCGACCGCGCCGTCTGCCATCGCAACTACAACGTCGGCAACTCACAGTGCGTATTCATCTCCACCCGCGTAATGGACGACAGGTTCTCCGTAGCCTTCGAATTCTTCATCAACGTCGGCCACGCCTTCGTGGAGAAGGCCGGAGTCTCCGAAGAATTCGCCGCCCTCGTGTGGAAGCAGGCCGAGAGCAACGTCCGCGGTGAGAGCAGCATGGACGCCTTCGAGCTCCGCAAACTCGCCACCGGCAACTCCGGCGATCGCGAAAAAGCGCGCAACGAATACCTGAACGCCACCTTTGCGGATGCCATAGCCGTCTATCTGCTTTCACTCGCCGTAGATGTCGACTACTACGACCTGCGCGAACGCGACTATCCACTACTCGCCCCGGGAGCTCTCGCCGAACGCCTCCGCAAAATCGCCGAACTCTTTCCACCGAATCCCGGATACGAGTTCGTAATTCACTACCACCGGCGACGCTAAAAGGGCGAACCCGGACCGAGAAGGCCGCCGATCCGCACTTTCCGCCAAAACCTGCCAAAGCGCATTGGCAAAGACACAAGGAAGGCGAATTAAAAGCGATTAGGCGACCTCTGGCGTGTTTATACGACCTCGGACGTACCCGGCCCCGTCCGCGCCTCGCGGACGCCTTAAAGCGAACGCAATTGCGACTTTCCCACTTTGGCAAAAAGGCGCTTCGACTGGCGTAGGTAGCCAGTTTCGACGGATCGCTATGAAAGGAGGTTGTGACGAACCTCATGACATCCTCTCCAGCGATCTCCAATTTTCTGTGACTTACATCTATGCCAGCGACGTTAGTTCACGTTTCTGAGGCAGAATTGAGAGCTTTTTTGAGGCAAAACGAGGCAGCAGAAGAGGCCTTTTGAGGCAAATCCGCGGCACTTTTGGGGTGATTGTGCTCGCCGACTGTTTTGCCTTTGCCGTGGCGGCACCCACTCTTTAGATGTTCCAGGCAGAGAGGCAAACAGGCTGTGCCACCCGCCCTGCAACTTTTTGCTTGACGCAGCGGGGCCCTCAGTACCAATATTTGTCCGCTCGTCTCTCCGACAACATCCCCCGCGCTCAGAAATGCGCAGCCCCCTGAGGCGAAGCCGCTCGTTTTGACCTGCTCTGGGACCAAACCCTGGGAAGCCCTGCATCTGGTACGTCACTTTTGGAGGGACCTATGAACCACTCTTCTTTCGGCAGCCTTCACCTTCCGTCGAGGAGGAACTTCCTCCGGACCACCGCAGCTACCCTGGCCGCCGGCGCGATGGGAACTGGATTTGCTCCCTATGCCGTAGCCGAGAACGAGAAAAGGAAGCAAGCCGATCCGAAGCCGATCCCCGGGGGCACGCCCGGGTTGAATGGCGCTTTTCATGTGTACGCTCCCGGGCCTCCCAATCTTTCCTTTACGGATCCTCCCGATTCGGAACCCGCGACGATCACTGACTTCAAAGGCTTCGCTGGCCTCACTTACATCAGCGGAAACGTCGTTCGCACCGACCGCAAGACGGGAGTGACCAAACTCCTGCCCTTCCTGGACGCCGACATGCGATTCATGCAGGGGGTCTACCGCGGGGTGAATGGCCGTGTCCATCAGGGCACATTCGCGCTCATATGAGTGGATGTCTATGAGCCCGGTCAGGGCGATCAACCTCCCACTCAAATCACCGACTTCAATCCTGGCATCACACCCAGCGGCCTGTTCTGGACAACAGCGCTTCCGCCCGAGGACGTGGACGTCGACTTCGAGGAAGGGGAAGCGTCAATGCGTGTCCGCAACATCGTCCTCACGGACTTTCACGACTTCAACAACGCGCTCTTCGGCGGCGGGCCCGCGCCAAAGCCGGTAACTATTTCTGTCCGCGTGCGCTGGTCGGGGATCGACAAACGACTCAGGATCACGAACGCCGACCAGGGCTTTACAGGCAAGTTCATCGTTAATCAGGCGCAGATGGAATGGGCAGCAACCACCGAAGATTTCATCTACGTGTCACAGCCGGCGAGCACGTCCAAAAGCGACTTTGCCGAACTGGGCCACATGCGAAACGGATCGTTTTTTGCCGACGAGTGACGCTGGAGGTCGATGAGCGGAAGATGACGTAGGTGTTGACACCCAGTGCAGAAAAGGTACGGCAGATCGATGGGAACCGCCCACAACCCCTTTCGGGTTCACATCAACTCGGCCAGCTCGCAGGATTGATCGTAGTTTCCCCGACACACAAGTGACCGGAGGAAACCGTAACGGGAAAGCCACTTCCCTCGGTTTAATAAGGCGAGCCTGAGATACGTCCGGCCACTCCGACCTTCAGTCGTCACCGCGCTGCAGCAGGAAGCCATGTACGCATGCGTTGACGGAACAGCCGCTGAAGGAGTTGCGGTACTGGCCGACAATGTTGCCGTTGCCGGCAATCGCGAATGCTACCGAGCTGCAGGTGCTGCATTGCTCTGGGGGATCAACGAAGCCGTAATCGCCCTGTTTGCTGCGCAGGAAGGCGTGTCCCACACCGAAATTGTTAGTGAACGCCTGGCCTACTATTTCGCCTTTGGCATTGATGTCCCAAGCGTCGGTTTCGTCGATGCCGGGTCCCGGGAAGGAGATCGTCTCGACGACGTTGCCATCTTTATCGAGTCGGTATCCGGCGAGATTCATGAAATCAAGCCCCACAACATCGCCTTGGGGATTGATGCCGTTGTTCATCGTACTTCCATCGCTGAGTGTGCTGAATTTGCCATCGTGCAGGCGGAAGCCGTGCATGCTGTTCATCTGGTCCTGATCGTGGATGCAGCCGACGACGTCGCCCTCAGCATTGATGCCGCGCGGAATGATGCTATGAGCAATGTCGGGGGATTGGTGGTCGTAGAGCTCGAGCGGAGCGTCGAAATACACGATCTGTTGGTTGGGTCCCGAACAACTCGCGATTTGGCAGGCAAACCCCCGGAACCTGGGATTGCCGGCTTTCGGCGTGCCATCAGCTTTGCTTTCCAACGCAAAATAAGCGCCGATGACCACGCCCTGCGGGCTGATATAGCGCGGCTGGGTGCCGACGGCGTGATTGCAGTCGGTATTACCGGGAGAGCAGTTATTGACGTTCAGGAAGATGAAGGAGCCGTCCGGATTGCGCACGAAGCCCCGAACTCGAGGATTCAGCTCGGTCCCGGAGCCGCCACTGCATGGGTTTTGCACGCAATACCATCCGACAATGTATCCATCATTGTTAATGCCCGAAGCGATCGTTACCAAAGCTCCGGGAACGTCAATTTGGTAATAGGTCTTAGGTCGGCCAGCCCAAGCCTGAGCAGCCAAAACCAAAAATGTTAGGCCTGCGCCGAGGCTCAATTTCCAATTGCTGTGCTTCATCGCATTTCTCCATAATGTGAATAGTGGCGCCGGGCCAGCCTTCCTCCACCGATCAGCTGACCCGCTGTAACGCGACCGCGGTTTGGGCACACATCAGCCTCTCGACATTTTTCTGTCGTCTGTGGCGAGGTTTGGCATAGAATCGCGGCCAAACTTCCCCGCCGACCGCCCGGAATTTCGCAACAAGTTAGCTGGCTTGGCTGTCGGTTGTCTTGAGAAACAGCTAGGAAACTCTTGAAATTTTCTTAGGCGCAGCTAACCGCATGCCTGCCCAGCAGATTTACGAATTTGGCCACTTTCGGATCGATCCGGAAGAAAGGCTGTTGCTGCGCGATGGGAAGCCGGTTCCGCTCACGCCAAAGGCATTCGACACCCTTGTTCTGCTGGTAGAAAATCACGGCCACCTCATGAAGAAAGATGAGCTGATGAGACGGGTGTGGCCGGACGCCTTTGTGGAAGAGGTCAACCTGGCACAGAACATCTCGGCGATCCGCCGAGCGCTGGATTCCAACGGCGAGCAGTACATTGAGACGGTACCCAAGGCCGGCTATCGCTTAAATGTGAATGTCCGTGTGCTCGGTGAACCGGGGATCGGGCCCGGGACCTCGCAAGCACCGCCGGGACCCCGCGGAGTAGCACCGCCCAGTGAGCGCGGCTCTCAGACACCAAAAGACGCAAATAAGAAGAGGGTTGTCACGATCGCTCTGGTGGCCGTCGCACTTCTTGGTCTGGCCACACTGATATGGCGACTGAGCGTGACGCCGACAACTGGGAAAGCCGGTGCCGTACACATCGCATCAGTAGCGGTGCTTCCGCTGGAAAACCTATCGCGCGACCCGGAACAGGAATACTTCGCCGATGGTATGACCGATGAGCTCATCACGGACCTGGCCAAGATTCACTCCCTTCGCGTAATCTCGCGCAACTCAGTCATGCACTACAAAGGCAAGCACGTGCCAATACCGCAGATCGGGCGCGAGCTTAACGTTGATGCGGTGATTGAAGGCACGGTAACGCGGTCCGGCAACCGCGTACGGATCACCGCACAGTTGATTGAGACTCAGAGTGACCATCACCTGTGGGCGCAGGCCTACGAGGGGGATGCTCGCGACGTCTTGATATTGCAGGATCAGGTTGCACAGGCGATCGCTGCCGAGATCAAGGTGAAAGTAGCCCCTGAGGAAAAAACTCATCTCGGCGGAGCACGCGTGGTGAATCCCGAAGCTCACGAAGCCGACCTGCGCGGTTTTTATGAACTTCACAAGCATGGAGCGGCAGGCACATTTCTTCCGGCAGAAAATGAAGTCGAGAGGGCCATCAAGTTCTTCCAGCAGGCGCTCTCGATTGATCCCAATGACGCGCTGGCCTACGCCGGCTTAGCCGATGCCTACTACGATCAGAGCACGTTTTTTCGTGCGCCGCTGGAAGTGATGCCGAAGGCCAAAGCTGCCGCGATGCGTGCGATCGACCTCGACGACTCTCTTGCTGAGGCACATGCCGCACTCGGCTACGTAAAGCTCACGTTCGATTGGGATTGGCCAGGCGCGGAAAAGGAATTCCGGCGAGCGCTGGAGCTGAACGAAAACCTCGCCAGTGCCCACGCCGGGTACGCTCATTACTTGCTCACGCTCGGGCGCAGCGAAGATTCACTTCGGGAATTGGAAGCTCTCAAGAGCGTAGACCCGCTCTTCCCCCAGTCGCATGTCGGTCTTCCCTATACGTTATGGAACCTGCGAAGGTATGAAGAAGCAATCCAGGCTGCTGGGAAAGAAGGGGATGAGCGCGTGATAGCTCTCTCTGACATTGAGGAAGGTAGAACGGACGAGGCGATCGCAGCGGCAGATCGCGGTCTGAAGGTCGCGCGCAATCCGGTAATCCTCGCCCAGCTCGCGTATGTGTACGCGCAGGCTGGCAGAAAAGACAAGGCCAAGACAATGCTGCGCGGGCTCGAGGCCCAAGCAAAACAGCGCTATATCTGCGGATTCAATATGGCGTGCTTGTATATGGGTTTAGGCGATAAGGAAACCGCGTATGCGTGGCTGGATCGGGCATATCGCGATCGCTCCGATTGAATACCTTTTATCGGGGTGGATCCCCGACTCGACCCGCTGCGAGGCGAAGCGCGGTTTCAGGAGTTGCTGCGCCGCATCGGCTTCCCAAATTCGGATGGCCGGGTTCTATAAAAGGCGATGTCGAACCAATCCTCTCCGATCTTTCCGGGAGATGTGTTTGTTCTTGACATCGCCTTTTATAGAATCCGGCCTCGGCAAGCGCCTGCATTGTCCGCCGAGGCGGGCAACACCAGCGTTTGCCGGAGACACGGCCCGCAGCCGTCTCTTGCCTTTGCAGTAGCTCATCGCTGAATGCTGCTTTCTAATACGGAGCCTGCGTCTCCTCACAGGGCAGCTTAAGAACGACTGCCATTTCCTGACCCACCTGGGAGCCATCGTCAGCGCGGGCGATCAGGATGGACGGAGTTTGCGCGTCGCCCATCAGGTACACACGCTGGTGAGGTCCACCGGAATTGTTGACGCTTATGGGAGCAGCAACGTGCTCGACGCGCACGGACCGGAATCGCTGCAAAGCGAATTCCCCCGACGGCCCGGGCATTCGATAACCGTACACCTCGCCCGGATGCACAACCACGCCTTTCTGGGTGATCGTGCCAATCGCACCGCTGCTGTTTTTGAAGAACAGCCGCCCGAACCACAGCAGAAGAGCTGCACAGAGGGTCAGCTGCAGCACCGCGGCAAAATGCCTGAGAACCAGGGAATAAAGGATGCCCGCAGCAATCACGGCCACGAGCCAGCTTCCCTTTTTGAGAATACTTTCCCAGATACTCGATGTATTGAAGTCGTATGGAAGCGTTACCGCCATAACGTCACCCTGCGGGATCTTCGAGTTCGTCTCGTCCAAGCACAACACTGGAGGTCGATGAGCGGAAGATGACGTAAGTGTTGATACCCAGTGCAGAAAAGGTACGGCAGATCGGCGCGAAGCAGCCAAAACCTTCTGTGGGTTCACATCAACCACGTGCCATTTGCGTCTGTCCCCGCCATCGTTTACTTTAGCCGAGTGCTCGCCCGTGGGACCTATTTCTCTATGTAGTCAGTTTGAAATTTGCCTGTGCCACTGAGCTGAACGATGACTAGGCCCTCCCTGGCTGCAACGAAATGAGCAACGCCTGCTGGAATCACGATGAAACTGCCTGAGGGATAGGGTCGTAGCTTCGCTTCCTCGAATTTCGCTCCCTCTCCCAAAAGCCAAGCGCCTTGGATCACGGTAACGAGCTCGTCTTGCGTGTGCGTGTGTGCGAGGACTCGCCCGCCGCTGGGGATTTTGACTCGATCAATCCAGACACCGCCTCGGCTGGAGTCGCCGAACAGCTGCGCTCGTTGTCTTCCGTCGTTGTAGTAAGTGGGTGTGAACCAACGGACTTTATTGGGGGTCAGCCCGGTCACGGCTTTGTTGTCGACTTGCGCTTGCACCATTGCGCAGGCGATGGCCGCGACCATTCCCAAAATAGCAGCGGCTACAGTAACGATCCTGTTCATCTCCTCCTCCAGCCTGAAACTTGTTCTGGTTCCCAGCGATATCATCGGCGGGAATTCTACCGTCAAATGAAACAGCTCATCCACCCCGGGAGTCTGAAGCAACCGAAATGGGAACGAGTGGCCATCCGTCCAGCGGGTTTCCTCATTGCGCGAACCTCGGATTTGGGCGATGATGTGCACAGGCTTCACCGGAAGCACCCTGTCCGCGGAAATGGGCTCAGCCCACCGGCCATTCGTTTCAGTGATTCAACCTGACTTCCTGCCCGAAGTGTGCGGACCACGGGCGCATTCCAGGAGGGAAGGTTATGGCTACAGTCTCACGGGGTTTGCCTGAGCGGCCCCATCTCGATGTTCCGAAGCGCGAAGCGCGCGAGCTCCTCGATCAATGCCGGGAAGGCAACCACGACGCTCTAGAGCGAATTCGGCGCCGTCATGCAAAATTCAAGAACGTGACTGACGACTCAGCGATTGCCGTCGGTTTCAAGTTAAGTGACGCGCAGCTCGTCATCGCGCGCGAATACGGTCTATCAAATTGGGCGTCGCTTAAACAGCGCATCGGAGCGCACTCTGCAGCGAGTGCGTTGCACGCCTCGATTGCGGCCAACGACCGCGAGACGGTGGTCGCGATTCTGCGCGCCAACCCTGAAATGCTGCATCTCCCGGTGTGGAGCGGGAACTGGGGTCCTCCTATGAGCCACGCCGCCAATCTTGGGCGGCTCGAAATCATCCGAGCGTGTGCCGAACTCGGCGCGCGCGACTATCAGCACGCTTTTGATCGGGCGGTGCTTCAGGGAAAAATCGAGTGCGCGCGTTGGTTGCACGAGCACGGCGCAAAGGTACTGCCGGGCATCATCATGGGAGCTTGCGAAACACTCAATGCCGCCGGCATTCAGTTTCTCGCAGAGCAGAACGCGCCTTTTACAAACGCAGACGGCAACCGTCTCGCGCCGCTGGCCTTGGTGCTCGAAACTTACGCGCGTAATCCAGCCGGAAAGCACGCGATTCTCGGGTTCTTTGCCGATCGCGGCTACGAGTTACCGGATACGCCCGTGATGGCGCTGCATCGCGGAGATGTCTCCCAGCTGGAGAAGCATCTACGCCGCGACCCACAATTGCTTGAGCGCAGATTCAAATTACGCGAAATCTATCCCGTGGAGTGTGGCTGCGCCAGTGATGGGCTCTCGGGAATGCACTGGACGCCGATCGACGGCGCCACGTTGCTGCACGTTGCGATTGACTTCCGTGAGCGCGAGATCTTCGATTGGTTGCTCGCGAGTGGTGCTGACATCAACGCCCGCGCGACGGTTGATCGGGATGGGTTCGGGGGACACACTCCGCTGTTCAACGCCGTCGTTTGTGGACCGTGGCAAGAGACGGTGATGACACGCGGTCTGCTTGAGCGTGCTGCCACGAAAGATACTCGAGCGAGCCTGCGGAAGTTTCTCGACTGGATCGCAAACCCGCATTGGCACGAGGCTCGCAATGTAACCGCAGCCGAGTGGGGCGGCCAATTTCCTGAAAAAAACTGGGTGAACACTGAAGCTTTACAGCTTCTCGATTGAGCGTCGAGAAAGAAACTGAGCACAAGACCGGGAAACGTTTCCCGTCCTCAGGTTTCAAAACAGACGTGTCGGGTGCCCCGCCCGGCTCAGGTTCTGCGGATGATTTTTTGTTTCTGTTACGATGAAGCGATGGCGAAGGGACGATCCACGCTCGCTGTTGTTCTGTTGTTTGTGTGGACGGCTGCGCCTGCTCTGCGATGCCTGGTTCCTGGCGAGACCCTCACCCAAGAGGAACAGGCCTGCTGCAAATCTATGGGTGGACAATGCGGAGACTCTCCGGCATCCGATCATCCATGCTGCAAGCCGACAACCTCGACAGCGCAACCGGCGTTAGCCACGGCTAAGGCCACTGTGACGACCATCGTCTCGATGGCGGTTTCGCTTCCGGCAGCAGTTCACTCGCTGGTCGAGCATGAGTTTGCGCCCGAGTGGCTCATCGATGCTTCTCCGCCTCCGCATCGCAATCAAGCTAATCCCGTTCTGAGAATCTGATTCGTCCCGTCCTGCACTGCGCTTCGTAGCGTTGCCGTATTTGTGTCTTCACAAAAAGGACGGATTGATGCGGAATACTTTCCCTATTCATACAGGCTGCGGCGTCGTTTTTCTGCTCTGTGCCGCAGCCGCGACTGCACAGGGCGCTGCGCCCGAGACAGCGCCGCCACTATTTCCCGGCGGCGGATTGATCTCCTACAACTCGGTGTTCACCACTCGTCAGGCGACAGGAACCTCGGGCACTATTCCCGCGACGGCTCGTCCGACGTTCTCGCACGAAGCTACCTTCAACTTCACGTGGGGTTTTTATCGTGATTTTGATGTGACAGTACTTGTTCCGATTGTCACCAATCGCTTTGAGAACCCAGGCGTCTCTCCGGCGAGTAGCGGGACCGGTTTGGGCGACGCCATGCTGTTGGTGAAGTATCGGTTCTTTCGCCGGGACTCGCGTCGGGGAACCACGCAGGCGTCTGTAACGGTCGGGCCGAAGCTTCCGACAGGACGCACTGACTTGATCGCTGCAAACGGAACACGCTTGCCGACTGGTCTGCAGCCCGGCTCCGGTTCTACCGACCTGTTTGTTGCCGCGAACTGGACCTACACCGGCCTGTTCAGTATCAGGCGGCTGGTGGCCGACGAAGATTTCCATTCTCTCGTGCGCTCGCAAGGAACACAGGCAACGAGTTTGGGAAGCAATGTTGAATCGCGCTTCTGGCTTTCGTATCGACCGTACGAAGCAAAGGACGGATCGCGCGAGTGGTTCATTGGTCCGGTGCTCACGTGGCAACACTTCCAGGATGACCGGATCGCCGGAGTCACGCAGGCAGGCAGCGGCGGTGATGTCTTGTTAACCGGAATCACTACTTACTTCGGCGTGCGTCCGGGAATGCATCTGTGGCTCGCCGCGGATTGGGACTCTGCTCATTCCACCGGCGCAGCATTCATGCCCATCCGCCGCCACGTCAGTTTTGGAATTACGCAGCAGTTTCGACTGCATCGTTAAAGAAAGGAGCAAATAAAGATGAAGAGAATCGCTCTAATACTGGTTCTACTCGGATCGATCGTCGTTGTCCCAGTCGCGAAGGCGCAGATCAAGCACATTGAAATGCGCGTCGAAGGGATGACGTGAAACTTTTGAGCATACGGGGTGCAACAACACCTCCAGCGCCAGTCTGGCGTTCAAAAAGTTGAAGTCAGCCTCATAGACGGAAAAGTGGACGTCACTCCAAAAGAGGATGGCCAGATTGACCCGGCTCAGCTTCTGAAGGCGACTTACGATAGCGGCGTCACCGTTGCTGAGATGGACGTGAGTGCTCGTGGTCGAGTTGTGAATGCCGATGCAGGTGGACTCACGTTGCAAATAGAACCTAATCGGTCATTGCCAATCGCTC
>DATMPC010000007.1 GCA_035567895.1 Terriglobales bacterium
CGAGGTTGCAATGCGTTGTTGAACCAGCCACTCGCCCACGGCGATTCGTGGCTGGGGGAAGACATTGCGTCTTTTGACTTTGCCGGACGTCAGCAGGTGGAGCGCGGCGGCGGACTCGCCCAGTTCTCCGGTCACATATATAAGGTCTCCGGCCTTGGCGCCCGAGCGCAGCAGAGCCTGTCCGCGTTTCACACTACCGACAACCATGATGTCGACCAACACTCGGTCCAAAGACTGTGCCGTGTCTCCGCCGGCGAGTTCAACTCCGTATGAGCGCGCCAGGCGGAGCAGGCCGGCGACGAATCGATCTACCCACTTCTGATGAAGATTAGTGGGCAACGCTAACGATAGGAAGGTAGCAACCGGTGTGCCTCCCATGGCGGCGATGTCGCTGAGGCCGCGAGCCAAACAGCGATGCCCGATACACTCGGGAGATTGCCAATCCCGCCGAAAGTGAACATTCTCCAGGCTGAAATCGGTTGTAACCAGCGTTTCCCGTCCGGCAGGCAGGCGCAGGATGGCGCAGTCATCCCCAATGCCTAGTGCCACCCTGGAATTCTTGGCCTGGCGGACGTTTCGAAGTCGGTCTAGAAGTTGGCGCTCGCGAAGGGGCATGGATGAACAATAGGCAATAGGCTTCAAAGACCAGCGATTAGCGATTAGTTGGACGATAAGCTTACTGCGAAAGCGTTGGTGCCGCCCTTCACCGACCAGGGGCTCGGATTTTTACCAGTCGCTGCATTGCCAGTTCTTCCAGCCCGCCGGCTAGTCACATTGCCAGCCGTCAGGCCGGTGTTTTCCCTTAACCGCAATAAAACCTTAATCCATATCCTATTGAAAACACACGAAGTTACTTAGGTAACCCCACTTTAGTGTTTGACACCAGAGAAGCTGCTTTGTTAACGTGCCGTAGATTTTAGAAATATCTCTGGCCGCAGGCCCGATGGTTGGTCTGGCACGTTGAGTTCGGGGCAGTGGTAAAGCTCCGCAAACTAAAAGCTCACTATCGTCAAGACAACCGGCAGAGGCGCTTGATCCCCAACCAGGGTGACTCCTCTGAGTAGTTAGAAAAAAGGGCAGCTCGAACAAAATCCGGTCGTTGGAGTGGTAATGCGGAAGCGTTATTACATCATGTTTGTCGCACGGGACGCCGACGGCGAACTCGTGAAGATGCCTATCCCTCTGCATTACCTGTACATGTTCATCGCGGGCGCCATCATCGGCATGCTCACCATCACCGGCATGGCCGGCTCCTACACGCGCATGCTGGTCAAGGTAGCGCGTTTCAACCAGCTTAAGGTTGAAAAGGAAGCCCTCAGCGCGAATTACAACAAGCTCGAGCAGGTAGCCAAAGAAAAGGACGTCCAGGTGGCGTCGCTGGGGTCGCTAGCCAGCGAAGTTTCCGCACTCTACGGCTTGAAGACCGAAACGGAATTTCAGTCGGCTGTCCCGGAAGAGGCAAAGGCACAGCAGGTCAGTTACTCAATCGGTCAGTTAGCGATTCTGAAGAACACAGCGATGTCCGGCGTTGCCGGTGCGGGAATCTCCGCAAGCTACGGCCACGTTGGCACGCTGAACATGAGCGACTGGGAGCGCCTGGCAGCAGCTCCGTCGTTATGGCCGGTAGAAGGAATTGTGACTGGATCTTTTGGCGAACGTATCGATCCATTCAACGGTGAAGGCGCATTCCACACCGGAGTGGACATCTCGACCCCTTTCGGCACGCCCATCATCGCTCCTGCCGACGCAAGAGTTAGAGCGGTAAGTTTCATTAACGGCTATGGTAGAACCGTGATTCTCGATCACGGCCACGGAATCACGACTCTATTCGGACACATGTCCGCTTATGGAACTGCTGAGGGCGCCTTCGTACATCGCGGAGACGTGATCGGCTTTGTCGGATCCAGCGGACGCAGCACCGGCTCACACCTTCACTACGAAGTCCGCATTCAGGACACGCCTGTGAACCCTCACAAATACTTGCGCACAATCTGGGCACGCAGTGGAACCGGCGTGATGACGGGGATGTAGGACGAGAAGCACCCAGCCGTCAGTACTCAGCATTCAGCCTCTTCACCTTCTCCCGTTTTGGAATTCCTAACTTCCCACTGATTCTCGTAACTTTACCGTTCCAGTTCGGGCTTTCTCCCGCGGCATTTCCCACTCAGAACAATTACAACGTCGTGACATCCGGATGACATCTCGTCAGGTCCCTGTGACTATGCTTTTTTCGCCACCCGTCTGATAACAAGACCTAAAAAGGAGAGCCTTATGAAATTGGGCTTGAGAACCTTTACTACGTTGCTTGTTCTCGCGGGGACAATCGCTTTAACGAGCTGCAGCGGCGGAAATGGCGGACACTCGATGCAGCCTGCGCCGGCCACGCCGCAGAGCGCAATGGTCACGGTGAACATCGGCGATGCTCCGAATGACCGCGTGGCGGCGCTTGAACTCACAATCGCCTCGATTTCCCTAACAAACAGTTCAGGAACAACCGTGCCCGTGCTCACATCTCCGATGCACATCGAACTACGTCGCCTCGCCGGCACATTCCGTCCTATCGCGCTTAGCTCGGTTCCAGCCGGGACCTACACCCAGGCGAACCTTCAATTGTCAGCAGCAGAGATTACCGTGTTGGATCCGGCCACGGGACGCTTAGTCGAAAAGAATCTGCCAGTTCCCAGTACGCCCGTGTCGATCAAGTTCGCATCGCCACTCATATTGAGCGCGCAGGTCGCGACCGTGAATCTCGATTTCAACCTTGCTTCCTCAGTATCGATCGATGCAGCTGGAAACATTACTTTCACGCCGATCATTGTTGCGACTACCGGCATGGTGCGTCCTGACAAGGAGAACCAGCACGAGGTCGAGGAGGGTGAGGTAGAGGAAGTAGTTGGTGCTGTGACGAATGTCGCCAGCCCAGCTTTCACAATCATGCTCGGACCCGGACCACAGACGCTTACTTTCACAACGAACAGCTCCACGGAGTTCAAAGGAGTAGGGAGCCTGTCCGCGATCACGAAGGGAACGATCGTCGAGGTGCACGCAGTTACACAATCCGATGGCACGTTGCTCGCGACAAAAGTCGAAGTCGAGATGGAAGATGAGAACGAGCTGGAAGCTGAAGCTGAGGGGCTGGTCGTAAGCACAACCGGCACTCCCGTCACTCAGTTCGCGATTCTAGTTCGCGACCACTCGGGCGACTCAGGCAAGTCCTCCCCGATTGGCACCACGCTCACAGTGAATGTAAACAGCAACACGAAATTCAACATTGACGCCGATGAAGTTGATCTAACCAACCTCAACTTCACGCCTGCCTTCGACGCTAACTCCCTGGCCAAAGGACAAAACGTAGAAGCCGAAATGGGGAGCCACGAGTTCGAAACTGAGGACGAGCATAGCGGCGGCATGGCAATAACCGCCGACAGAGTTCGCCTGAAACAGCAAGCTCTTACTGGCACCGTGTCTGCTCTTGCCCAAAATGGTACTGCCTCAACCTTCACGCTTACCGTAGCTGCAGATTCGGTTTTCGCGATGCTGAGCGGGCAGACCACGGTAACTGTCTTCGTGCAACCATCGACGGAGGTGAGAACAACCCCCGCAAACGGCGCGACGGTTCAGGTTCGCGGCCTGCTGTTCTTCGCAAGCGGCAAGTACAACCTGGTCGCGCATCGGATTGGCCAGCCGTAAAGCGTCGTTTGTGACCAATTACTCAGGGCCACGGCTTACACGTGGCCCTTTTTTTTGAACTTCGAAGCTGAGCTATTGTGCCTGCTCCGCCGCGCGCAACCACACGCCACCGCGATCCGCTCTGAGACGAAGCGTTGGACCACCGCCGTTGACATCGCCACGAATACTGTTGCCGCCGAAGCTTCCGCGCGCGAGCACAGCAAAATCTGTGCGGAAGCTGCTGCGGCGCGTTCGTTCAGCATCCAGCACGAAGGCGGCGCTCTTCGGCAGCGTCAAAGAGATATCGCCACGCGAGACCTGCAGATCGCTGTCGCCCGCCAGGTGCTGCAGCGCGATCTGAGCCGAGCCACGATCCAAGCTCACCCGGATACCTGTGCGGATACTTGAATCTCGAACCTTCACATCGCCGCGATCGGCATGCACGCGTAACTCGCCATCCAGGCGACTGACGTCAACATCGCAACGGTCGCTGCCGATGTCGAGCTTGCCTGCAATCCGCTGCACGGTCACGTGCCCGCGATCTGTCTTCAGCTCGGCATTCACTTGTCGTGGAAGATGGATCGTCAGATTCACCGCACGCCGTCCATTCCACCCGCCCCAGCTGTGGAAAAGATCGTTTGGATACTCAACCCTCACCGACCGGTGATGCTCGTCGCCCTCCACGTGGATCTTAGTTTCCCGCATCCATCGATCACGATCGGCGCCATCGCCCTCGAAGATCTTGTGTGCGTCCACCTGCATTTCGGCCTTCTCCCAACCCTCGATCGAAACGTCTCCGCGCCCGTTCTCGACCAGAACGGACCCGCCGGAAACCAGGGACACCTGCTGATGAAAATCTTCCTCAGTCTGAGCGACTGCGCCGGGCGCGATAGCCAGCGCCAACGCGGCAAACACGAATATCGGAATCTCAGTGCGCAACGAGAACCTGTGCGTCGAGCTTCGCTTCATCTCATCACCTCACAAGGCGAACTAGGCTTGCAGAAGTGTACGCGCGGAGCAACGCACTGGTTCCGCAGTCCGGATTCCTTCTTGAGTTTTTAGAGTTGAGCTAAACGGGCGGGAAAAATTAAAAGGGCTGCGACATTGGTTATGCTCCAGCTACCGGCTCCTGCGAGGGAGTCGACAACGTGGATACATGTACCGTCACAGCCCCTGATGCGATCACTGCTTTCGCAGTTCCAAACCCCGGCTGCACCTCGCAGTGTCCGCCGGTTTTTTCGGGTCTGGTCACCCTGTGAATTGCTTCACCGGGTTGATCACCCAGTCTACTTCGGCTCAGCAACTTGATAGGCACTGAACCTTTCGACCGTCGACGCAAACCAATCTAAAGACCAAGACCGAAAGTGTCAACGCTAATGATTGGTGCACACGCATTTGAAAACATCTGGAAAAGCGAGAACGCAAGCGACTGACGAGCGACAACTTACGGCCGCCATTTTTATTGTGTACTCGTTATTCACATACTTTCCACAAAACTAGACAACAGTTAAATCCCGCAGCACTCAAGGATTTACTTGACCACGAAGCAGAGTTGAAGCATGGTGTGAGTAGAACCAGAGCAGATGTCAGAATTTGTTGCCCACGTTGACGGCGGCTCGCATGGCAGTCCAGGACCATCGGGGATCGGTGTCGTCATCCAGGATCCCCAGGGCGAGAAGATCCGGATCTCGAAGTGGATTGGCCACCAAGACAACAACGTCGCCGAGTACGTCGCCCTCCTCGAGGCCCTGCAGCATGCCCTGAAGCTGAAAGCAAAAGTGCTGCGCGTCTTCTCCGACTCGCAAGTGGTGGTTCGCCAAATGACCGGCGAGTACGCCTGTCGCAGCCCCCGCCTCTACTCCCTCCACTGGACCTGCCGCAAACTAGCCCGCTCCCTCGAGTTCTCCATCTTCCACATCGAACGCGAATACAACATTGAAGCGAACCAGCTAGCCCACCACGCCGTCCGATCTCGCCAGTAAAACGGAACGCCACCGCAGGACGATGTTCGACTGGGATTACTTCCTCTTGCCAACACCGCGCAGGATGAGCCACCCACTTCTTAGAAGTTCTCAACAAGAAGTGAATATCTACTCCCCTGGTGTTTCCACAATGGGAAAGCATGTGCCGTCCAGCGCGCAATACCACCTTGGGGCTCAATCCTGTGACTTGCGTTGTAGGCCCAAAGGGTCTCTAGTCGAATTAGACAATAAGAAATCAGGCCCTCAATCGCCACCCTAAGCACAATCCGGAAGAACCAACCCGCAAGCAGTTTCCCTATAGGGGCTTATTGCCCAACGTGCTCAGAGTTCGAACCCCAGTTTGTGGCAGAGGGCTCGCTCACAGATGTTCAGTTGCGAGCTTTAACCCCAACCGACCATAAACGCATCCACAGACTAACCTGCTCTAAGGGCCACAGTTTCGAAGTGCTTAAGAAGGATTTGCTTGTCATTCCAGCGCACCACAGACTCGTTGTCGATCAGAATGGCGACAGGGTGGGAGTGTTCATTAACGACCAGCCGTCCAGCCTCACGTTCTGTCTTTCAAAATCGGCTGAGATTCAGCATTACATGAAAGGCCTCGCACAACCTCAAGCCAGAATTGACAAGAAGATGGCTCAGCTTCGGCGCAACGGAGCAACCGAGTTGTATGTCATTAATGAACCAGGAACTCTGCCCTTTCTGGGCGTAGACATTTCACCTCACAGGATGGATGCAAGAGGATGAATTCTTGATCGACATCCCAGGTGGGCAGCAATTTTGAATCGTGTTTTCCGTCGGTTTGTAACCAACCCATAGCGCCTCCAGTCGACAGTAGGTCAATTGTGACCAGTATTCCATCCAGCAACGTTCAATACTTGAACGTTTGGAGTGGCGTCGCGCCCTCGACCTTGGAGGTCTGAATTGAAGATTGATACGAGCACGCTGAATCGTTTGTTAGTTTGCGGAGTTTTGTTTACTTCTATGGCGGGTTGGGGTTTACCTTCCGAAAAGTTACAACAAACTGCGCCAGAGCAAGTCACGAGCATCGATCCGATCACTACGTTCCACGTTGTCGTAGTCGAACACACAACCAAAGCAGTTAACTACCACTTCCGCAGCGGCGCCACCAAAGTAAACTTGCAAGGCACAACTTTGATGCCCGACGCGAAGGGAACAGCCAAGGTAGAGAGCCACCTCGGCCGTCTCAGCCTACAGGTCCAGACGAATGGACTGGATTCTCCACAGAAGTTCGGAACGGAATATCTAACCTATGTCCTTTGGGCCATCACTCCTGAAGGCCGCGCTAACAACCTTGGCGAGTTCATTCCGGAAAACGACCGCAGGCTGGACGTGACCACAGATCTCCAGGCGTTCGGTCTGGTTGTAACTGCGGAACCATACTTTGGAGTTACCCAACCCAGCGATCTCGTGGTAATGGAAAATCTCGTTCGCCCGGATACGGTGGGAGCAGCCGAATACATTGAGGCTAAGTATGAACTCGTAGGACGAGGTCAATACATCCCCAAACGTTCTGAGTATGCCCCTTTAGTCCTCGATCCGAAGACGCCTCTGTATTTGGAGGAGGCGCGTAATGCAGTCCGCATAGCCCAGCTCAGCGGTGGCGAAAAGTATGCGGCGGAGAGCTTTGGCAAAGCAGCCAAACTCCTGCAGCAAGCGGAAGGTTATCAAGCAGTGAAGAAGCCAGACCAGAAGCCGATAGCCACCGTTTCCCGTCAGGCAGTCCAGGCAGCGGAGGATGCTCGTCTCATCAGCGTTCGCCGGCGTCATGAGGAAGAGCTTGCCAACGAACGCCAGGCCGGCGCCGACCGCGAAACCAAAGCCAAGAATGAAACCGAGCAGGCTAATGCCGAGACCCAGCGGGCCAAAGCTACAGCCGATGCTCAATCAGACGCGGCAAACAAAGCGCGTAGCGAGGCAGAAAATGCCCGCTCGGCACAGGCCAAAGCCGAGGCTGACACTGCTCAGAGCAAGCTCGACGCAGCCAGCGCTGCGACCCTTGCGCAACAACAGGCTGCCAAGGCAGAAAATGAAAGTCAGCGGGCCGATGCCGCGGCCAGTGCCGCCACGCTTGCGCAGCAACAAGCTGCCAAGGCAGAAGCGGAGAAAGTTGAACTGCGCGCGAAATTGTTGCAGCAGCTCAATGCCGTTCTGGAAACGCGTGACACATCGCGCGGCTTGATCGTAAACATGTCTGACGTGCTGTTTGAGACCGACAAGTACGCGTTGCGTGCTGTCGCTCGGGAACGGCTGTCCAAGATTGCGGGAATCGTGTTGGCGAACCCAGATCTCCATCTGGTCGCCGAGGGACATACCGACAGTGTCGGCACCGAAGCCTACAATCAGCAACTCTCGGAGCAACGTGCGGGATCGGTTAGGGACTACCTTGTAAAACAAGGAATTCCTTCCGTATCGGTAACTTCACATGGCTTTGGAAAAACCCAGCCCGTAGCTTCGAACGACAATGCAGCGGGAAGGCAGCAGAACCGGCGTGTGGAACTGGTGGTCTCTGGCGATGCGATCGGCAAAGGCCCCGTCGTGATCTCAGGAGGACAAAACTAGAAGCCCTCCATCCCGCCGGTACCGTGCTTGAGAGTCGCGGTACCGGCGTCTCCAAAAGCTTAAGATCAGAGGGAGACGTGAAATGCCTGTCGAAATCAAACGCTGTTTCATGTGAAGCGACATCAAAGCTCAGGCCGGGAGTCTGAAAGAAGCAATCGAGCGCCAGATGAAGATTCCCACAAGTATCAAAATGGGTAGTCCTGGTTCATTCGACGTTTCGCTTAACGGCGAGCGGATTTTCTCAAAGAAACAAATCGGCCGTATGCCACAGCAGGGGGAAATCATTCTTCTGCTACAGGCGAAGACGGGCATTTAGGATCACCCGGAAGATAATCTCCAAAGTACCTAAACCTTCCGGACGTTGTTTGCCTGTGGTCCTTTCTGTCCTTGGCCCGTTTCGAACTCGACTTTGTCGCCTTCCTTCAAGAAGACGCCGCCCTCAATGGCGCTGGTGTGCACAAATACGTCCTTGCCGCCGTTGTCCGGGGTTATGAATCCGAATCCCTTGCCATCATTGAAGAACTTCACTGTGCCTCGTGCCATATCTCTCCTTTTATTTCTTCTGCTTTATTTCTTCTTCGCCCAGCGCGCTGGGGCCGCCCGTCGCGCTCTTCCTTCGTCTGACTCTTTGGCCTCGTCTTGCCGGCTCGGCTTGCCACTGCGGAACGCTGTTCGGCGGTCATAGTACGAAGGCGCGCCTTCCCAAAGTCCCTGCCAGACGTGGTCCCGATACCGCAAGGTAAAACATCTCTCCGCCGGCAAAGCCCTCAGTCAGCCATCGCCATGTCTGACCGTGATCCACGGACAGGTAAACTCCTCCGTCAGTGGCAGTATAGAGGACGCCAGCCCGATTCGAATCGAACAGGTTGCCCACTACCTAGAGTTGATGTGTTCCCACCTGATTTCAAAAATAGACCTTAGCTCGGTTTTTAGTGACGAAGTCGCAGACGAAACAATACGCGCCGAGGTCACGTTGACGTGGAGAAAGGTTTCCATCACTGCTCTGCAGCTTTGTCGCTACCAGAACTGCCAATACTGTGGCGGCGCTGCGAACGTTGCCGGCGATCGTTATGAGTTCCCATCTGCTCAGAAGGAGTGTTTGCCTCTTGACATCGCCTTTTATAGAACCCGTCTGGCGGATTTCCTGCCTTCAGCCAACTGCCTGGGGGCTTCGAGCTTGGCCCTTAACTGCTCTGGAATCATAAGCTTTACAAGGAACGTGAATTTTTATTGAAGTGTGCAATTTTGAACAGCACTGAAAAACGCTGAATGAGAGACTCCCGTCAGCGTCAACTTCCAAGTGAGAGATTTTTAGTCGCCGTAGTGTCTGTTGCGGCAAGGAGGACACCATGTCCGACTCTCCCAAGAATCGGATACTAATCGTCGATGACGATCCCAGTATTCGCACCATGGTCGCGACGACGCTGTCGGTTGAAGGATACGAGGTTGCGACCGCCGAAAACGGCTTCGATGCTCTTTTGCAGCTGAAGACCAAGGTTCCTGAACTCATCGTCTCCGACCTGAATATGCCGCAGATGTCGGGATTCGAGTTTCTCTCAGTGATCCGCCGTCGATTCCCAGAGATATTGGTTGTCGCCATGAGCGGCGCCTATGAGTCTGGGGATGCGATCCCAGGCGGAGTAATTGCCGACGCTTTCTACGCCAAAGGCTCGGATACGCTGGCCTCGCTCTCGAGACTCGTCGGGGGCTTACTTCGAACTTCAGCTTCGCGTGCCATCGCCCATGCCACGCAGTCCGCTCCAGTGTGGGTTCCGCGAAACGGTAAGGACTCCAGAGGCATACCGTACATCGTTCTGACATGCACGGAGTGTTTGCGGTCATTTCCGCTGAACGTGTCGTCAGAGGCTACAGGCACGGTGATGGAAACGCCCTGCGTCTTTTGTCTCAATGAAGTGCGATACATCATTGATTTTTCGCTTTCAGTGGCTTCCCCCAGAAAGATGGAGGCCCTGCCCTCCATCGCGGGAACGCTGCAGAACTAGTGTGTGCAGCAGGGCCAGTTTGGCATCTGCCTTGGTTCGGGATTCAGGCGGTTCAGGTAGCTGAAGACTTCTCCAAGCGCCTCAGCATGGAACAGTGCGGGTGTCGAAATGGGAGCCGCCTGTCTCCAGTTCCTTATTCACTGTTCATTCACTGATCAGGGGGCTAACAGTGAATGAACAGCGAATTTATCAGCGAAATTATCAGTGAATTTCTTCCGCTGGATAGAACCCGCATGAACACTGGGGGACGCCCGAAGAGGCAGCGAATTTGCAGGGGAGCAACAGGGACTGCAATCGAAACGATCCTCGCAGCGTCA
>DATMPC010000008.1 GCA_035567895.1 Terriglobales bacterium
TGCGTGGGAAGGCGGCAAGGTCGAACAGGTCACAGATGATGCTTACGTTCGTGGCGACCTTACTCCGCTCAGCACGAAGGTGGCAGCCATCGTCCGCGCGGTCGACGTGGCGGACTACCAGCAAGTCCATAAGGGCGACCTGCTCGTCGAACTGCAGGATGATGACTATCGGGCGCAGGTGGATCAGGCCAAAGCGGCAGTTGAAGCAGCGCGTGCCGGCATTGAGGAGAATCTTCGCCAGCGCCAGTTGCAGGATACGCGCATCGCGAAAGCGCTGGCTGGCATCGATCAGGCAAAGGCACAGATTGCAGCCGCCGAGGCTGGCAAGGCAGCTGTGGAGGCCGAGTTGATTCGTGCTCGCTCGGAACGTAAACGCCAGGAAGGGTTGTATCAGACTCACTCGACGACCGAGCAGAACCTCGAGACCGCTGTCGCCGCCGAAGGAAGCCTCTCCGCACAATTTGCCAGCCGTGACGCCGATCTCAATCAGGCGCAAACCATGCTGCGTAGTAGTGAACTCGCTGCCGAGGCCGAGCGACGCAGCAAAGACGTTCTCGAATCCCGGGAGTCCCAACTTCAGGCCGATCTTCACGCCAAGCAGGCCAGCCTTGTCGCAGTTGAGGTGAACCTTGGCTACACCAAAATTAACGCTCCCGCCGACGGCACAGTGGGCGAACGGCAAGTTCGCCCTGGGCAACTCGTCTCCCCCGGCACCCAGGTCATCTCCTTGGTTGCTCTCACAAAGTGGGTCGAAGCGAACTATCGCGAAACACAGTTGACCAATGTGAAAATTGGGGACGCTGCCGAACTACGTATTGACGAATATCCCGGACAATTCATTCGCGGCAAAGTGGTCGAGATCGCGCCCGCCAGCGGATCGCAATTTGCTCTGTTGCCGCCCGACAACGCCACGGGCAATTTCACCAAAGTCGTGCAGCGAATTCCCGTCAAGATCGCGCTGGACGATCCGGCGGTCGCGGCGAGGCTGCGTCCGGGACTTTCTGTGGTAGCAGCTGTTCGCACCAGACCATAACCGGAAATCTATGGCGGCTTCGACCATCACAATTCGCCCGTCTGCGGTAGAGATCGCGCGTGCGGCCGCCGCGGCTATGCCGTCTGAAGTATCGACGCGTCCCTTGCTCGGTATTCTGGGAGTCGTCACTGGCGCCGGACTGGTCACCCTTGCCGGCCGGATGCTGAGTCTCGGCCTTGCCGATTTGAAGGGGCACGTTGGCATAAGCTTCGACGATGGCGCCTGGCTCGACAGTGCTTTCAATGCATCGCTCATGTTTATCGGTCCGTTCACTGTCTACCTCGGAGGGCTGCTGGGGCCGCGGCGCGTACTACTATTTGCGGCAGGACTTTTCACCGCAACCTCTCTCTTTCTCCCGCTCATCCATAGCTACAGTCTTCTGGTTGCTGCGCTGATCGTCGCCGGGCTGACCTCAGGCACTTTCTACCCGCTCACACTGACGTTCGCCCTTCGCAACATTCCGTTGCGCTACCTTCCTTTCACCATCGCCCTTTACGCGACCTTTGTGGACGGGGCGGTTAATATCGCGCCTTCGCTCTACGGTTGGTACCGAGACCACCTATCGTGGCAGTGGATGTTCTGGAATTCGGCGGCAATTGCGCCGGTGATGATGATATGCATCTACTTCGGTATTCCGCCGCTGCCACCGCGCAAGAAAGGCGGTTCTGCCCCCAGCTTCATTGGGTTCCTTTACCTCAGCGCGGGATTGGCCCTGATTTTTGCTGCTTTTCAGCAAGGCCAGCGACTCGACTGGTGGCGCTCCGGCGTGTTCAACGCCTGGTTCTGGTCTGGATCTTTTTTTCTCTTGTGTTCGCTGGTTCGGAGACTACGCGCTCCTAATCCCCTCGTGGCTCTGCCTTATTTGCTAAAGCGGAACACCGTCCTGCTTGGCTGCCTGCTCTTCTGGTTCCGCTTCACGCTCTGTACAACCATCATCCTCATTCCACAGTCGATGGCCGTTCGCGGCTTCGAGGCCGACCAGATTGGTCCCGCGATTATCTGGAGCGCTCTTCCCCTTATACCCATCGCGGTTATCGCTGCGCTTCTGCTATTACGCAAGCATGACCCCAGAGTGCTCTTCGCCATCGGCCTTGCTTGTACGGCGTTCGCTGCCTGGTTGTGCTCGCAATACACCACCGTGTGGGCGGCGGAGAACTTCTACCGCACGGAATTGCTCGTCGGCGTCGGGCAAGCTTTTGCGTTCATCGGCCTGGTCGGCTGCATTGTGCTGCAGGCAATCTTCGCGGGGGCTTTGGCCAAACCTGAGTGGGTCCTGACATTTTCGGCCTTCTTTCACGTCGTTCGCATATTCGGCGGCACAGTAGGCGCCATTTACATGGGCCACTTCATCGCTCAGAGAGAGAAGCTGCACTCGAACCTCTTGGGACTTCACGTCAGCGGTGGCAACTGGATCACCGATCAGAACATTCGTGCCATGACGGCGGGCCTCTACGCCAAATCTTCCGGCATTGCCGCCGCCAGCGCGCGCGCCATCGATCTGATTGCAGCCCGGCTGCGGCTCCAAGCGTACAGCTTGAGCCTGGTCGACGGATTTCTGCTGATCGCCTGGAGTTGCTTTTGCGCCTTGATCCTTGTCGCTTTGCTGCGCAAGTCACCCCTGAACTACGGCGATCTCAGCGCCGTGCAACAGATTCCCGGCGCCGGGAAGAGGTCAAATCAATGAAACCAAATGCGGCACTATTCGTGTTAGCAGCGACGGCCTTTTTCGCCTGCATGGCGGCGGCCCAGGAAATAAGCAATACGGCCCCTCCGCCGCGCCAGATTACACTGCAGGAAGCTGTTCAGTTAGCGCTCAAGCACAACCACGATATTCGCATCGCCGGCTACACGGTCGAGGAAAAAAAGCACGCGAAACAGGTCGCAAAGAGTTCCTATTTTCCATCGATCCGGAATGACAGCAGCTTCATGCATGCGACCGACACAGAGTTGATTCAGATCAGGCCCGGCAGTCTCGGCATCGCCGCGGGAACGCGGATTCCGCCTGTAGACGCGATCATCAGCCAGGGCGGCAAGAACTTTACTACCAGCGGAACCCAGATCACCCAGCCGTTGACGAGTCTGCTCAAGATCAAACGGGAAAACGATCTGGCCCAGGCCGAGTTAAAAGCGTCGCGTGCGAAGGCGCAGCTTACTGGAAACGACGTAGCGCTCGCAGTCCATCAGGTCTACTACCAGGTCCTGATTGCTCAGGCGCACCGTAGCGCCACCGAGGCGCGAATAAAGGCCTCCGAAGCCCTTCAAAGCGAGCGCGTCGAACAAGTAAAGTTCGGCAGCTCACTGGAAGAAAACCTGATCGACAGCCGTGCCCAGCAGTTGCAAGCCAAGCAGGAGCTGCTGACGACCGACTTCCAGTTGACAGATCTGAAACTGAAACTCAACGACTTGATCGGCCTGCCCCTCAGCACAGCTCTGGGCCTCGATCCAGGTGTTCCCGAATTTCAGGAAACTTGCCGCCGCGAGGAATGTGTTACGACTGCTGAGGCATCACAACCGGAGATCCTTGCCGCTCGTGCCCAGGTGGAAGCAGCGAGCGCCGCGGTCCGTTTGGCGAAGACTGATATCTGGGTGCCCGATGTTGAGGCCTTTGCCCGTTACAGCTACCAGGAAAATGTCCCCTTCCTGGCGCGCAACTTCGGAACCTTTGGTGTCCACTTCGGCTACGATCTGTTCGACTCGGGTCGCAAGAAGGCCTTAATGCGGGAACGACAGGCGCAGTTGTCCCAAGCGAAGGAGAACTTGGCGAAGCTGACGGATGCGGTCGAGCTGTCAGTCGAGACAGCGTACAACAAGCTGGAACGGACGCAGCTGATGCTAAAGGTGTCGGAAGAAGTGCTGGCTCTCCGCACCGAGTCGAACCGTGTGCGTCAGCAGGAACTGGTACGGGGAGCGGCGCTGAACTCGCAGGCGGATGCCGCAACGGCTCAGGAATACGATGCCAAGGCGCTCCTGCTGCAGTCACAGATGAACTACTTGCAGGCCCATGACGAACTCTTGAATGCGATGGGCAGCGCGCCTGAGTAAGTCGTTTATCGTCACGTAGAGGAAGCCGTAAGCCGTATCCAAGCGTGGGAAACGATCTCGAGGACTTGATGAAGAACAAAGAGCGCTTCAGGACGCAATCGGAAACCGCGGTGAGCCGACGCCATACGTCTCACTATCGAGGGTGCCTCGCAGCGTTTTGAGCAACAACTGATGATTGAATGGTTTTGCGAGGAACTCGACTGCACCCTCTTTCATGGCTTGAGCCCGTATCTCGGCATCGTCATACGCCGTAATAAAGATGATGGGAACGTTGCATTCCTCTTGTTTCAGCCTGGCCTGCAGCTCCAGCCCCGACATTTTCGGCATGCGGATGTCAACGATCAAGCACGCGGCCCTGGAATGCAAATCGGATTCGAGGAAGGCTTTTGCTGATCCGAAGCGTTGCGCCTCGAACCCCCCCGACTCGATTAGGTCACCCAGGGAGTCCTGCATCGACTCGTTGTCATCGATGATGGCAATTAACTTGGACGTGGGGCCCCCCTTGCATGCCGCGAATCCAATATCGTTTGATCAATCACGCCTATACTCACTTGTTTACGGCAAAGGCGAGACCGGTGTAAATGGAGTAGCGGTGACGTCGCGATGAAATCGGAGTGAAAGCAGGAAGTTGTTGATTCTTAAGGAAGTGCGCCGGGCTGCCTTGATTGATTCTGGTGCTTGGTTTCGACAATTCCGGGTCTCATTGGTACAGTTCCTTATTCTGTATTTTGTGTGCGGTTTCCCATGTACACCCTTTCCTCAAGACGCGTTCTGTTCGGAGCCTTTGAGCTCGACCTCAGCACTGGCGAACTGCGATCGACTGCGACGCCAGGTCCTAATAATAAGGTTATCCTCCGCGAACAGGTGTTTCAGGTTTTGCGGATGCTCCTTGAACGTGAGGGCAAGATTGTTACCCGCGAGGAAATCAAGGGAAGGCTGTGGCCGAACGATACAGTTGTGGATTTCGACCAAAGCATCAATGCGACGATCAAGGCCCTGCGCCGTTCCCTGGGGGATTCAGCGGACAACCCTCGGTATATCGAGACCTTGGCGCGGCGTGGCTATCGATTGATGCCGACCATCGAATACCTGGAGTCAGCGCTAGGAACCGCGCCCGGAGAGGTCACCGCGGAGGCGCCCCTGCAAGCAAGCTCGCTTACTGGGAAGAAGGTTTCGCATTACCGCGTACTCGATGTCATCGGGGGTGGTGGTATGGGAATGGTTTTCAAAGCGGAGGATCTCAAACTGGGTCGGCTGGTAGCGTTGAAGTTTTTGCCAGAAGAGTTCGCCGGTGATGCGGTTGCCCTCAAGCGCTTTGAGCGTGAAGCCCAAACCGCCTCGGCACTGAACCATCCCAATATCTGCACCATCTACGAAATTGAAGAGCATGAGGGACAGCCGTTCATTGCCATGGAGCTTCTTCAAGGAGACAACCTGCGTGATTACTTGTCTGCCTCGAAGCAAAAACCGCTACCACTACGTGAACTGTTAGAGATTTCGGCCCAAATCTGCGATGGCTTGCAGGCCGCGCATGACAAAGGAATCATTCACCGCGACATCAAGCCGGCCAATATCTTCCTGTGCAAGTCTGGCACTGTAAAAATACTGGATTTCGGATTGGCGAAGTTGGCCGGCAGCGATTGGCCACTGGAGAGCGAGGGTGCGGAGGTAGCGGGTACTCCAGTATCGAAGACTCTTTCGACCGAAAGTCTGAAGAAGGCCCTTACCCGCACAGGAACTACCGCGGGGACGGCAGGATACATGTCGCCGGAGCAGGTACGCAATGAAGAACTCGATACCCGAAGTGATCTGTTCTCGTTCGGAATAGTGGTTTATGAGATGGCTTGCGGACAGCGGGCATTCACAGGGCAAACTCTCGTGGATGTTCACGAGGCTATCCTGCATCAGCCTCCCGTCTCGGCCAGGTCCCAGAATCCGGTCCTGCCACGCAGCGTCGATCTCGTGCTGGCAAAGACCCTCGAGAAGGACCGCAATCGACGTTACCGGTCAGCGACTGAATTGAAGAGTGATCTCGTGCGGATCACGC